>JABXJU010000099.1 GCA_013375405.1 Candidatus Helarchaeota archaeon | reverse complement strand
AAATTGGTACGAAAACCCTCGGATGCGAAATATCTTCTCTATACCGGCGATCGCATTTCGACAAACCGAGCTTCCCAAATGGGATTAATTGATGCAATATTTAAAACGAAAGAAGAGATGTTTGATGCAGGAATGGAATTTGCAATAAACCTTAGTTCAAAAAATCCAATAATCATGGGATCTATTAAGGCCGCTTTAAAATCTACCACATTTGCCGATTTAAAAACTGGTATGGAGATAGAAATGGATGCAGTCTCTTTTATTGAACGCCCTCCTCAAATGAAACGGAAGGAACAATTAGAGGAGGCGCGGAAATACATTGAAAAATATATGCCGAAAGGATAAAGACCTAGAAATTGAGATGATGCTTTTAGCTCTTAGCGTCCGGAAGTGTCTCTTTAATCGTAGTAGCTGTAGTTTTTGATAATAGAATAATCAAATTAGGATTTAATAAATGCAATATGTTTATCTTAGTTTTGAAATAAAGACCGTATATGAGGATTAGAAAATGGAGTTTGAAGAAATTCAAAAGAGAATAAAGACGCTTATCGAAGGCCCTGTTCAGGCCATAACCGAGCAAACGATGGCAAAAATTCGGAAAAAGATGGAAAAGAAGTGTCCTACGTCTAAGAAACTGTTCGAAGAAGCGAAACAGAACATTCCCGGGGGTTATGAACATCAACTTGTGATTAACGATCCTTTTGTTGTGACAATGAAGCGCTCAGATGGTTCAAAGCTGTGGGATGTCGACTCTAATGAATACGTTGATTGGTTAAGTGGCGCGGGGGCTATTATACTCGGTCACAATTACCGCCCATTACGTGAGAAGATCTTTGAAGTATTGCAGGATGTAAATTCGGGCATGTATTATATGAATGAATACGAATTAAAGGCAATAAAGATGATAAAAAAATTCGTTCCGAGCATAGAGATGTTTAAATTCTTTCAATCCGGGACAGAAGCCGTCATGGCAGCAATCCGAGTGGCCCGCACCTACACAAAGAAGAAGAAGATTATAAAAATAGGTGGAGGGTATCATGGTTGGTCAGATCAAATGGTCTATGATACTCATGTGCCAGGTTCCGGCGACCTTGAAGCTCATGGCATTCCTAGGCACTGCTTCAAGGACATTATTTCGGTTTGGCCGAATGATCTAGAGGCATTGGAACAGAAATTTAAGGACTTTGAGAAGAAAAAAGGTATCGCGGGAGTTATCCTAGAACCCATGGGTCCTGAATCTGGAAATATACCTGTAGCCCCAGATTTCAATAAAGGGGTTGAAGAGCTTTGTCAACAATATGATGCGCTCCTACTTTTTGATGAAGTCGTTACTGGGTTCCGGATGGGAATGGGCGGTGCCCAAAAGTATTTCGGAGTCAAACCTGATTTAACAACCTTTGGAAAGTTACTTACACATGGATATCCCTCTACTGGAGGTCTCGGAGGGCGTGCAGATATTATGAACTATTTTGCGAGTGGAATTGAAGCAATGCAAGAAAAAGTCATGGCTTCAGGGACACTTCTCGGAAACCCGATTACAACCGCTGCAACATATTATGGATTACAATTTATAGAGAAAGAGAATGCACCCGAAAAGGCGGCAAAAATGGGTGACAAGTTTGCTGCAAAGGTAAATGATTTATTTGAATCTCATGGAGTCCCCTATTTTGCTTATAATTTCAGATCAATTGTCCAGTATAAAACATATGCCGCCATTAATATGGATATTCGGATCCCTGGCAATGTGGAAAAAGCTTTATATCGAAATGAATGTGTTGGACGGATTGCGACGGCGATGCTTGCACAAGGCGTAGTTACAAAACGTGGTGCCAGCGGTTTTGCTACTATGGCGCATACTGACGAAGATCTCGAACAATTTCTCCAGGCATTCGATACTGTTTTAAAAATAATCCCCCATTAAACTTTTTTTACATAAATAGTCGGGTATAACCGTATTTTGATAAATTTAGTAAGATTTTATTTGAACAACTGCCACCTAAAAGCTTAAAAGTTTGAGGGGGAAGGTTCTTTGAGGGTTCTGAACAAAAAGACTTTGAAGGAGCCCTAAGAGAGGTGAGATGAGTTGCCATATATTATAACTTATTGTTGGTACCCAAACCATCTAGCAGATAAAGTAGCAAAGCGATATCTTGATGGCATGCAAAAATATCCTATCCCGGACATAATAAAACGAACACCACCAGGTTCTGCGGCAGATAAAGACGGTATCGAATCTATCATTGTTGATGAGGTTAAACCTAAGAACTTAGGAGCTGCATGGGAATATCTAGAAAAATTCTTAATTGAATTCCGGGACATTGAAGGATTTAGATGGCATAGGAAAATTTATGGTACGGTAGTTGAGGTGTTAAAGTTAGTAGGGATGGGATAAGTTAATTCACCAGGTAAATGGTAATTCCCATATGAAGTTTTAAAAACCTCTTAGAAAAGAGGTTAACTCTAATTAGATTGGAGGTGAAAAATATGACTTGCTACGTAATGGTTGAAGCCACAGCGCCGGCGGATCAATTTGAAGAAGGTGCAAAAGTCGCTCTAGAAACACGAGGTGAATATCCTGGCTACATCAAGAAAGTGGTTGATATTGGAGAAAATTTTGTCAATTATACAATCTACGCGGTAGAGGATGCCAAAGTGGTGGACGCACTCAAATTCATTACTAACCGATATTATAAAATTGCAAAAGCAGTGCCAGGCTACGATTTTTACACAAGAATATTATTGGATACCGCCGATTGGATGGCCGCAATAAGGTAATGGAATAATTTTTGATAACCCCTAATACTCTTCTTTTTTTTTATCTTTTAATACATCAGAGTAAAAAATTAAGATAGTTGGATATAGTCTTTCTGAAGATTTAATATTTCATTTAACATTTTTTCAGCACTAGCAGCACTTTCGACCACAGGATCAACAAGTAAGGCTTGAAGCGCAATCTCTCTCGATTTGGTAAGAGCTGCTTCAACAACGAGATCCTGGACGGAGGCTTGGTTTCGCCACAATGCGGCAATTCCTTTTGGGATATTTTTTAATTTTACTCCATGTAACCCATTTTTATCCACAATAGCTGGTCCTTCTACAACGAGGTCACGAGGAATTTCTTCAATCATTCCATCTGTGTTGGGGAGATTCACCGAAAGCTCGTATTGGCCGGAATCTGTTAGAATTCCTTCAATGATTGGAATTACACGTTCACCAGATGGCCTAAGCCACCATTTATGGGAAAGCCTCCCCTTCAAAAACCGTTTGAAACGCCGTGGCTCACTTTTACACAGTCCCTTATATCCTATATAAAAATCACGAATATCTTTTACATTCGCTTGTTCCCACCCCCAGTGAATATATTCCGAAAAGTGACTATCTACCGTATATGGTAGAACATGAAAATGTTTTAGGATGTACTTAATCAAATCAATTTCTCGACCTTTCTCCTCAAAATATTTCAGGGCTTTTGCGCGTATCTCCGGGTAAGCATCTTTTCTGGTGTCCTTATATTTAATTTCTAAAAGTACACCAAAATGATTCAATCCACCCGCTTTGATATCTGTCAAATTTGCAAATGGCGTATTTAAAATATGTGGTAAATGTAATACTAAAAAAAATATTTCATGACAAAGACCCACAACCTTGAGGCGTGGAAATTTTCGCTTAATTGCGAGGCAAATACGCGACATCGGATTGCTAAAATTAATAAAATACGCTTTAGGACAGATTTGTTGTACGTCTTGACAGATTTCCAAAATAGGTGGAATAATCCGGAGTGAATGAAATAGCCCGCCTGGGCCTCCATTTTCTCCAAAAGTTTGCCGATTCCCATATTTTCGAGGAATTTCATAATCTTGTTCCCATAATTTAAACCGATCACCTACTTCAATGGCGGAAATAATGAAGTCAGCGCCTCCTAACGCTTCTGCACGTGAGGTTGTAGATTCTAATTTGAAATCCAAATCTCTCTCTTTAATTGCTGAATTACCTATCTTATTTATTGGTTCTAATGCTTGTGCATTGATATCATGAAGCACAATCGTGCTCCCTTTTAATACATCACTTAACAGAATGTCCGCCATGGTGCCCAAACCGAATTGGATGGACCCTGCCCCAATTAATACAATCCTTTTTTCAACCATTATTCACAAATCCTGAAAATATATCAGATAAAACAGTTAATTGAACTCAAAACAATTTAATTTTCTGTTTAAAACAGAGGTAATCTTTCTAAAAATTGATCCATAATCTTAATAGTCTGATCGAATTTACCACTTTTTAATTTTGCATTTAAGAAATGAACTTCAACTTCCATGATATCTAAGCCAATTAGCTCAGTTTTGGTGGTCTGGATGAAGTGTTTTATTATTTCAGCAGCATCTAACAGACATTCAGCATCAATTCCGATGAACTCCATAAACCGCGCTGCTAGAATTGCATTCAAAGAACTGACATCTACATCAATCGAAAGATATAGATAAGGTCGTTTTACTGATTCGAGGGCTTTTTTAAACTCTTCTTTCATTTTTGAATTATCCTTATAATTCGGGATAATTTTCACTCCTTTTTTTTCATAGAAAAGATAAAAATCCACATAGGCTTTTACTCTTGGATCTTGAATTTCCTTCATTTCATCGCTAGGATAATCCATACATCCATAAACAATTAAATTTTGGGGGAATATCGTTCCTTGTTTAATTAGATTGTAAAGAAATGTTCCACAATTATAGGATAAGGGAATTTTAAGATATTCATTAATTGAATCTACCATTTTAGGAAATACCACTTGAACTTCATCTATATGCTCCTTGGAATATTTTGCTAGGTCTAGTCGCAAATTCGTTGGAATCGCATCAAAATGCCCATCAAGTATAATGACTGTAATATTTTCTGCGCCATACTTTTTTGATAATGCTTTTAATATTCCTCCCGTCAGAGAATGATCGGCCCCTATCATTAAAGGTATATCTGGTAACACTTTTTTCTCGATAAATATTTCCATTTGGTCTGAATATTCTTGACATCCGTTGCTATCTAAAAAGAGTCTGAAATCTAAGGGTGTCATAAACACTTCATCGCCAAGATCTGGTTTCGGTCTTAACCAAGATTCCACAGGAAATGTGCCAATTTTTTGAAAATTGGGACGCTGGAGAACTCTCGACTCAGCAACGAACCCTTCATACGGATCTTCGTATTTCGACTTGCTTTTCATGCCACCTGCCTTGGCATTCAAAACACCTTGCTTTATAAAAATTTTCATCTCCGAATCAGTCGGGTCAAGCGCTGCTCCAAATACCTTTATCACTTTTGACATGCATCAATAGCCTTCAGTATTGTTATTAATACTTGTTTAGATTTCAATAAGAATCTTTGCTGCTTTTTTCTCTGGGCGGAGTAATTCGTGAAACCCCTCCTCTATAGCATTCTCGAGTTTAATCCTTTTTGTTATAATTAGATCCGGTTGGAATTTTCCCTGTGCGAGAAGGGCAAGAATCTCCTTAAATTCTTGAAAGGAATAGCCAAAGCTCCCTTTCATATTCACTTCTTTCATAATTAGCTGCGGAAAAAGAATTGCGACTGGTTCAAAATGAATCCCTAATAGAATGATTGTGCCTCCGTTTCGAACTATTTTTAAATCGGTTTTATAGGTTTCCGGAAACCCAGCACAATCAAATACAAAGTCTGGCCCAACTTTATTTATTTGCGCAGGGCGAACTGCCTTCTTTGCCCCCATTTGCAGGGCGAGGCTACGATTGAATTCTGAAGGTTCAAGCACGTAAATTTCCTCAATATTAAATTGCTTTAAAGCTTGAATAATCGCTAATCCTATTGAACCCGCCCCTATAACCACAACCGTATCTCCTGGTTGAATCTTTGCCAATTTCACTCCATGAAATCCAACTGAAAGAGGTTCTGCTAATGCGCTATGTTCGAAGGAAAGTGAGTCTGGTAATTTACAAAGGACTTTAGATGCGATTTTCACATATTCTGCTATTGCCCCATTTACAGTGATCCCAAGACCTACCATGATTCTCTTACAAAGATTCTCTTGTCCATTTTTACAATAGTAACATTTTCCACAGAATTCCCCTGGAAACGCAGTCACTCGATCTCCGATTGTCCATCCTGTTACTGCTGATCCCACCTCTGCAATTTCCCCAGAGAACTCATGCCCCAATATCAACGGCATAAAGACCTTTCCATACTGATACGCTTCAAGGTCGCTTCCGCATATGCCGCAATACTTGACTTTGATTAGGACTTCATTCCTTGATAGGCGCGGTTTCGGAAAATTCTCGCGAATTTCGAGTTCCTTTACTGCTTTCAAAAGTAAGGCTTTCATTTTATTCTTTTAGTAATTCCGTCCTTATTATTAATACCGTAACGAGTATAATTTAATAAAACCAAATGCGGTAACGATTGCAGCAGCAATTTTTATTATAAAAATTGGGGTCATAAGTTGGACAAGTGTAGAATATGGTGAGAGTTGACCAACTCCATTGATAATTTGGTTACCACCCCAGCCGAAAAAGATTACGAAGCTCCATAGCCTGTAACGTCCTGAGGATTTTAGCCCAAGATATAGAAAGGCACCACAGATGGCAACGACCATAATGCCCCAGTTAACGATATTAATTGTGTAATCATTCATCACGAAATTATCAATGAAAGTTGGGTCTGTGACGGCTGAGGGGATAGTCTGGACTAAAAATACAATATTTATAATAATGATCATTAATGTAGCCAAGTGATATTTTGCTAATAACTTATTTTTAAAATAGGTTTTTTCAATTTGATAGATTAAAGCGAGTGGAGCAAAAAAGATGAGAATAACTGCAAAATAATTATGGTATATTCCTTGGGACGCAAATGGGCTTGGATCTACAAAATAGATGTACATTTGAATTAAATTAACGAGAGCCATGAGAAAGAAATAGAGAAATAGCGCGAGAAGAAAAGGACGGGCAACTTTCTCGACTTTCAGATATTGAACAACTATAAAAGTACCAATAATTATTAAAATTATGCCAAAAATCAATAGATAGATTGCTAAATCAAAGGCAACTGACTTAATCGGCACTTCAAATATATGTATTGCTTTTACGTCTTTTATTAATTAGATGCGTTTTGCTTCACACTTAAAAAATTATTTGTTATCTTTTTTTTAAAATTAATTTTTTAAAGAAAATTGAGGAAGCCTGCAATATAGGTAGATGCCTTGTCTTCCCAATCGTTTGACAATGGTCCCCTAAGACCTTTAGTCCGTAGCGGAAGAGAAATCTCATAGATTTTGACATTAGGAAACACTTGAACTATTTTCTTCGTTATTTTATCGCAGACTATATCATTATTATAACAATTAAACACCCCGAGCTGTTTAACCTCAACTGATGTGCCCATTTCGATTATTTTCCCCATTTTTTTGAGATATTTTCTTAATGCTCTCGCTGGGCGCCCAATATGTGTTGGTCCACCGACAAGGAGTACTTCAGGTTCAACCGCCAATAAATCCTCGGGTTTGGATTCCCCCGTTCTGAAGAGATGCCCCTCATGTCCCCCTGCACCAACTTTTTCCGCGAGAAATTCCGCCACCTGCTTGGTGTTGCCATATTTACTATCGTAGAGAATTGCTACTTTCATCTCTATATTTCCTTACGCAATCCGTTACATTAGTTTTAGAATGCCAATCATTTAAAGTTATTTAAAGATAAATATAACTAGCAGAAAATATGTAACTACTATATTTTGCTACTCATTTATTTTAAAGAAATGGTGTGGATTCAATGTCAAAAGGCGAAAACAAGTATATTTTGGCCCATGATCACGGAACATCTGGCAGTAAAGCTGCCATCATCTCAACACATGGTGAAGTCATTGATTTTGAGTTTCAAGAAACACCCCTCTACCTGCTCCCGAATGGAGGCGCAGAGCAAGACCCAGCTGAATGGTGGGATGCCATTATGACCACCTCAAAGAAGTTGATAGATAAAGAACTCATTCCTATCGAGGATATAATAGCTGTATGTACTTCGAGTCAGTGGTCGGGCACAGTGGCGGTCGATGAAGATGGAAATCACTTAGGAAATGCCATAATCTGGATGGATACGCGTGGGGCTCCATATGTGAAGAAGCTTATGGGGGGATTAATTGAGATTTCCGGCTATAGCGTTAAACATATCCTACAGTACTTCCTCAAGCTAGGCGGGTGGATTAATATCACGGGGGGTGCGCCACTGCTTGCGGGTAAGGACCCAATCGCCCATATCTTATTCATAAAGAATGAGCTACCCGAAATGTACTCAAAGACTTACAAATTCTTAGAATGCAAGGATTATATAAACCTCAAATTCACAGGAAAATACGCCGCTTCATTTGACTCTATCTTTCTATATTGGGTTACTGACAATCGAAATTTAAATGATATTCATTATCACGAAGGACTGATTAAAAAAACAAAAATAGACAAGGTGAAGCTACCAGAACTGAAACGTTCAATAGATATATTAGGTCCTATCAAAAAAGAGGTAGCAGACGAACTTGGATTAGAAAGAGATGTGAAGGTAGTGATGGGATCTCCCGATATACCAGCAGCAGCGATTGGTTCAGGTGCCGTGAGAGATTACGAAGGACACATTTATATCGGGACTTCGTCTTGGGTAGTTTGCCACGTCCCTTTTAAAAAAACGGATGTTTTCCACAATATGGCTTCCGTTCCGTCCGCGAACCCTAATAAATATCTAGTGGCTTCAGAACAGGAAACAGCAGGTGCGTGCCTTTCCTTTTTGCGTGACAACCTGTTATACCATAAAGACGAGTTGCTTGATGAAGAACATATTTCGGAAGATAAATTGAAAACTGGAATCTACAAAATTTTTGATCGAATTGTCGAAACAGCGTCTCCTGGTAGTAATCGCCTAATTTTTACTCCTTGGCTTTGGGGCGAACGCACTCCTATCGAGGACCATACGGTAAGGGCTGGCCTATTAAATATTTCCTTAACAACAACTAGATCCGATCTCATTAGAGCCATTTACGAAGGGGTCGCCTATAATAGCCGCTGGGTTTTGATGTATTTAGAGAAATTCTGTGGTCGTAAATTAGAGCCCATCAGTATGATCGGTGGTGGCGCTAAATCAAATATTTGGTGCCAAATTTACGCCGATGTATTAAACCGTACCATCCGCCAAGTCAAAGATCCCATTCAAGCCAATGCACGCGGCGCGGCCTTCATCGCTTCTGTCGGGTTAGGTTATATAACCTTTGAAGATATCCCCAAATATATTACATACACCAAAAGCTACACACCTAACCCCGAAAACCGACAAATCTACGATGAATTGTTCGAAGAATTCTTAAACATCTATAAAAACAATAAGAAAATGTATCAGCGTTTAAACCGGTAATTTTTAAATAATTTAAGATAATTCACAAAGAATGGTAGGATGTTATTGAAAATGTGCTTTCACATCACAGCCACGCTACCAAAAGGAACTAATCTAGAACCGATTAGACAGATTATCGATGAATATGATATGGATTTCACGCCACTTACAAATGAATTTGTTGCATCTCAGCTAAGACATGGGGCGTTATATTTTGTTGCGACGAAAGGTCATTGTGATTGTGATACAGTGCTGGGCTACTTATCTACTAGTCAAATACACCAATCAATATTTCAATCTAAAAAATATAAAACCCTGATAAAAAAGGGTTGGAGTGAAGAAAAGCTTGATGAGTGGGTTGTAGCAAAATTCAAGAAGCTGCAAGAAAAACGAGGGAAGCATGGACGGAAACTTTCACCTGTGGAAGAAACCCAGCGCGCAACTCGCTGGATTAATTTTATCAGTGCTCTTCTTAATACAGGATCTATTTCCCACGTCGGCCTCCTGAAACATTGGTATAGCAACAGGATAGACTCTGAACAATTCTCAATCAAAAAAACGCAACGAGTAAATCTAAATGAAGCTAACGTGGCATTTCTTACCCATTTAGATGAAGATATTTTGTATGAATTCTTCACTCCAACAAATAAATATTAAAAATTTAGTGCTTTTACCTTAAAAAAAATTGAATGTAAAAAAAGGGGAAGGTATTAAGCCTCGCCTTCGAAGAATAAATCTTCTTCTTGGAGTCTAATTCCCTTGTAGAATTTCTGGATCGCTCCAACAAGGGTTCCGATAAGGATCAACGAAAAGACGAGGTAATAGATCCAATAGAAGTTAGGAGCTATTGATAGGACCTGAAAACCAGTGGATTCGCTCCAAATCGGGATGGGAAATAGCTGCGGGTTCATTAGGAATAATACAATGATGGGGATTGAAATTAGATTAAGGATCGCCCGTAGGGGATAAAGTGCTTTATTTGCATCATAGGACCAACTAACAAAGATTCCATGGACTATTCCAACAATACCCAGAAAAATCCAAGTAAACCCAATTACTCGTACCCACAACAGGAATTGCGGGTCTATCATAGGAGTCCATTCCGGGAATGGCTGCCAGACTGCAATAACTCCCCAAACAAGAGCAACAATGCCCCCAATTATCAAATTATGAGGCTTATCTAATCTTTTAGGATATTCTTTTTTTGGTTTCTTGACTGCGGGTTTCTCTATTCTTACCTTAGGCGGCTGCTGAGCTTCTGCTTTTAACTTTGTCTTTAATTTAAATACATTCTTAAGATCCTCAGGGAAATACCCCTCATAAGATAACCACACAAAAATTACGCTGATACCCGCGGCGACTAAAATTGACGTAATTGTTAAGCGTTGTAAGCTTTCAAAAATGACAGCCCACCATTTACCGCCGCTTATTCCTGTTATAATCACTCTCATCAATGTTACAATTGCCGTAATCAAGCCAATGGCAAGACCCGCATACTTAAGCACTGTTAAATACGTAGGAAAAAGTTCTTCTGTGATAAATAATTTTGGTGTTCCTCTCCGCTTATATTCTCTAGCGATCGTAGAAGGGCTTCCCATCTGGGTAATTGCGAGTTGCGTAGCTTCTAGTCTAGATTTTCCAGTTTCTTCAAGCGCCTCAGTTTTATCTTCTATGTGTTCTTCAAGCTCGCTTATGACCTCTTTGAGCTCATCTTCGTTATTTTTTAACCAAAAGGGGAGTTTTTCTTTTATTTCATCCAAAAATTCTTTAACAGTTTTTTCTCTATATCTTTCGTCGCTCACTTTCATGCCTCCTTATAATCTTCAATATTTAATCCACACACTTCACAAAATCTTGTTTCCTTCTCTCTCAAATCGATTCTATTTGTACAATTGGGACAATAGAGATAACGATCTTTTTTCAGAGAAACATCGATGTCAATCAATGACGCGATCGATTCGATTAGTTTTGTAAAGAAGCCCTCTATGTGAGAATATATCTTCAAGCCTTCCTCTGTAAGTTTATAATAGGTCCGTAATCTGCCACCAACTCTTTTCTTTTCCGATACAATTATTCCTTCTCTTTGAAGCTTTTTTAAGATTGGATAGAGGGTACCATCCTCAATAACTAGAACTGCACCTGTTTTTTCTTCCAAATCTTTGAGTATTTGATATCCATATGTTCCTTCATCGCCATATTCATTAATTATCGATAGAACTGTTAATGTTGATATCCCACGTAAAATTTCGGACTCAAAGTTCTCCAAAAAAATCCGTTTTTGAGTAATTAATGCAGCTGAACTGAATTCTTTTACTCGTTTTATCAAGTTTTTTCACAACACATATTATTCGATTCTTACTATCTAACCTATACTATGAAACGCAAGGTATATAAATCTTACTATTTGACATCAAAATTCAAACGCGCGCGTATTTCTAATGTTAAAATTCGATTAGGTTCTAAAAATTCGTAATAATTGAAATTACCCGAGAAAGATTTCTCGAATCAAATCCTGCGCCGGTCCAAATTGCGAAACATTGCCCGCGAACCTCTCTAGCATAGGGTAGAATTGTGCTTCAAACCGCCGGATAAACTCTTTAATCGATGCGCTTGTCATCTGATTAGGGAGTCCAGAGGTGATGAGGGCCGCAATCGTTAAAGTTCCATTGGAGAGTTCAATTTCGAAATGTTCATATGATAATCTTTTCATTTTGGTTTCTTGTCTGGAGACTTCTATCCCAAACCCTTGAATGGCGGTGAGGAAGCCACTGAGCAAATCCGGATCTATGGTTTCGGTCACAAAATTATGATTGTAAAGGGTTAAACCCGTGTCCCCATGGATAATCATTAACGAATACAAGATTTTTCTGAAGTATTCGATCGCTCTTTGGTTCAAATCTTCTTTTAATTTGAATATTCCCGCAGAAATTTCATCTAGCGTGTACTGATCGATAACGGATTCATAAAAGATTTGCGCATTCGTTTCGGCGTAAGTAATGACGCCCTCCATCCAGCCCTGTATGTCGTATTGCAAGTTGAGGTAAGTCCTAGCATAAATTTCTTGGCCTTGGAGTGGTTCTATCTTATTAAACCAGGTGTCGAGTGATTCTGCTAATTTTAATTCGGGAAAATAATTTTGCGATTTAATCTTTAATTCTTTAAGTAGGATTAAGACATCATCAAGCGATTCCAAATCATTGCAAAATTCGAACAATTCGGTAAGCCGGGAGCTGAACTCAAAGGCATTGAAGATCATGGAGCGGATCTTCTCAATAGAAGTGGAAATTTGTTCAGAATAACTAAGGGCAACATTAATTAAGTTTTTAATATACGCGAGAAAGCCAGTAGCTTGCCTCACATCACCCATATAAACTTCTAAATTAATTTTATTGAGATCGACGTTTAGATCTACAAGGAGTGGGTCTCCGGTAACTTTCGCCTCGCCAGAAAAGATCGCCGAAAATTCTTCACCATCGCCCACTTCATGCATATCCAATGAAGATACTTGATCTTTTGCAATCTTATAAGCGTTTAATTGAGGAACGCCCTTATAAGGAATTTCCGCGTGACTGAGTTGAAATTTATCTTTCATTTTAAGTACTTCAAGTAATTTGAAAATTCTGGGAGTGACCAAAGGGCATTTTATCTGGACTAGGACAGGATTAAT
This sequence comes from Candidatus Helarchaeota archaeon, assembly GCA_013375405.1. Next base: position 2,136 of record JABXJU010000099.1, on the reverse strand, counting down.
GTCACTGGAGATTTCCTGGCCTTGAGCACCTTGGTATGACACGGTCCCGTGAATTTTAGATTTTCCGCACGCTAAAGGAGTAAGGTAGAAATCCACCCCCCTTGATTCCTCAGGCTCAAGCATTGATACTTTTTGTAATGCATCTTTCACATTAAATTGTTCTTTAACATCCAAAAGAACTGTAATATCTTGAATGGGCTCTCTGGATTTATTTTCCACGACCACTTTGAACCGGATATCCCCCCCAACATAGTCGTACGCCCGCTTCACCGCCAATTCTTCAGCTATGGGCGGCGTTACTTCTATTTTTTCCTCTCGCTCAATTTTTGGTCGTAAATATTTTTCAATCTTAGCAAATACTCCTTCGTTGATTTTCAGGTATGTTTGCCCGTCCTGGGTAAAATTCTCGATTAAACCACATGAAACTAAAGGCTCTAAGTGGTAATCGACCATTTTAGAGGAAATTTCTTGGGCGAGCGTTATCTTTAACTGAGTAAGACTTATTTCGTAACGTTCATGAATGGTTAAGAAAATCGTTTCAGCCTTTTCGTTTTTAAGAGCGAGGATGACGTCTTCATTCTCCCGAATAAAATCAGAGGGGAAATAAACACGATATTTGAGATATTTTTTCCGATAAATATAATCAAAATTCTCCAAAACCTTGAGATGTATATTGGTGACGTGTGGCTGTAGATTCAATTTACCTCTAATTTCGCGTAGATGTGCTCCAGGGTTATTTACAATGTATTTATAAATTGCATCTCTTTTACCGTTTGCCAGAACTTGAGTCTTAATTATTCTTTTGTCTGGGATAATGATCTTTTTTAAAATCAGTTCGTAAATAGTTTGATTTATTTCCTGTTCGGAGTACATGTAATTAAGTTTCTTCTTTGCCTCCCCATACAAAGTATCTACATTCAGGGATTTGGTTTGGGTCATCTCTTCAGCAAGCTTGAGAATTTCTAATGCTAATTGAGAGATATTTCGTAGGTCGTCCAAACCAGTCGTTCTCCAAAATCGTCTTGGTTTTATTCAGATTACCAAACGTGTTTGCTTACATATAATGACAAAATGATAATATTAATAGTTTCACTCATTCGAAAATAAATCAAGGCTGGTTTTATTGACAATAAAAAATATTTAATATTAAAGCTCAGTCAATTCCTTCAAGAATTCCTCTTTTTGTTCATCCGATAGATTATTAAATTCTTCCAGAATTTCAAGTTTTTCCTCCAGTGGCGCATCCACCTTTTGCAAAAATTCAATAAGTTGGATCGGAACGGTTGTGAAGGTTTGGCTGAAAAAATCCGTCAAATTTCCATCATATAGCTCAGATATCAGTTCGATCGGGAAATTATTCCTCTGTAAGACCACGACCTTCTCTTCAACGGGTATGACCTCTTTCAACGCGGATCGTACTTCGCCCATTGCTGCCTTATTGAATTTAAGAACAGGCATACCTTTGACTCTAGATTTGCTCCGCATCCTGAAAACGAAGAGGGACGCTACGCCCGCCACGGCGGCGATGACGATTATAATGATAATCCAAAGCTCGAAACCATCCTCGTCCTCTGGACCTTCAGCTTCAAAGATAAGCAAATTCTTGTAGAAAATGTCCCAATCAGTCCCAAAACCGAAGTGGGTTTTGTCTTGCCATACAACATTCACAGATCCCGTTACTATCGATGCGGCAACTGAGTCCCTAGAACTCTCACTTGAGATTATGTCAGTTGAATTGACTCGCCCTCGCCAAGCCTGAATTGTCCTGCTGGTATATTTATAAAAGACATCTGCATCAGTACCTGCACCATAGATGTCAGAATAATCGATCCAGCAGATATGGACGGTCAAATCATCGTCTACCGCGATGCTTGGATACTTAGAATCCAAATTGCTATCTGTACTAACGACATCAGTGGTATTAGTGAATCCATCCCAAATTCCAGATGTCACGCTTCTGTATCTAAAGAAGATATCAAGATCGGGCCCACTACCTACCCAGGGCGCTAAATCATGCCAAGTCACGAAGACATTCCCATCTACATCGACTGCCATTGCGGGATTATTTGAATCAAAGGTCAGTTCAGAAACTACTTCGGTCGCGTGCCACGATTGACTGCTCCAGTTCCACATCCG
>JABXJU010000098.1 GCA_013375405.1 Candidatus Helarchaeota archaeon | reverse complement strand
AAAAACATTTAATAATGTATTTCAAGAAAAAGTACCGACGAAAAAATAACTACGAAATTTCAGACTGGGTTTTTTTTAAAAATTAAAATCTTAAATTAATTAAAAAAAACAACATTTTTATCATGATATTTTGCTACAAACCGGGTATCGGGTTCTGATTTCCGCTTTATATTTGGTATGGTACTGTTAAGTGACTGAATAGGAAATGGAACTCCTTTGTCCATAGCTCTCCTCTTTATTATCTCGACAATCTCTGATGTGCTAGCTGCATGCCTTTTCAACTTAATATTTTTATAGGATTTTTCAGCTCAATTCAAAAATTCTCTGAATTAATGTTCCCGTAGGTTTGAAAAAATTGATATTATTAAACCAATTCTTGATAACGTCTTTAAAAATTTCAAAAAATTCTTGAGAAAAAAACTCTAATTTGTATCGAAGAAAGGCACTTTCTTCTTTAATAATAAGGATAAAATTATAATCTAATACTTTTTCGAGCATTATTTTTACATTTTGATAATCAATCAGTTTCAATGTTTCACTCGTCTGTACCATCTCAGAAAGTAATAATTGGATACCAGAAAATCCCCCTGTAATTAAATCAGAATCCTTAATAGAACGATTTTGGTCAAACGAATAAGCGTATACACAGGCACCATTGGGAGCTACAACAAAAATCTCACGTAACTTTTCTTTCCAATTGAGATCGGTGAAGGTTGAAAAGGCAGCAAAACCATACCCGAAGAGACACAGTCCAATAATTGCTATCATTGTACCTATTGCATATATATGCCATCCCAACGATTCTGAAAGAAAAGAAAATCTTAAAAATATTCCACTTCCAACCATAACAATACCAAGTGTCGATAGAGATATTCGTTGTCTTAAAAAGCCAGAAGTTGGTTTAATGAAGATGTAATACATGAAAAGAGGGATAATCAAAAACATTGGGGCAGATGTATATAATGTTAAATTATTTAATGTTTCTAAATCTCTTAGAAAGACTATTAAAATTGCACATATGATTAAATAAATTGTAATAAGATATTTTGTCTTTTTAAAGATATACTCAAATAGAAAAGATAAACCAGCAAAACTCGTATACATTGCATTAAAAGAAAGAAGATACATTCCAAGTCTAACGGTTCCATACTCCCAAAGATAGTAATCAGCCCAAACAGCAATGAAATAACTAATACTGGTGCAAAGAAAAACTATTGTCAATCCCAAGAACGGTAAATGTTCTCGTGATCTCTTCCTAATCCGAATAAACTTATTCAAAAAAACTAGAAATAGAATAAATGCACATGTTGAAAAAATATGCGTTAATCCAAAACCCAGTGTCTCCCAAAATTCCACCATTACCACCAAACTTGTTCATACATGATCTTTATTTACGATCTTTTTTCGTATGGTTTAATAATTTTCTTAATTCAGATACTGTTTAATAAAATATATTATAATAGATTTTTTTAATAAGATTAAATTAAATAATTGATTTAATGAAATTACCATAAAACCAGTAGTTGGATTATTTAAGAGGTTGCTTTGGACAATTTTAACTCATTTAAATCCGACTCCAAAAAGAAAAATAGTCGTCGACCAATCATTAATCGAAATAATGTATCTATTTTCAATTATTGAAAAAATTTATCTGGAGAATTTGTTATTTATTTTTTTGAAACTAATTTTTCAGGATATATATCTTCGCCGTGGTATTTTAAAATACCAAGGTAAAGACCATTTATTAAATCAGGAATTATAAATTGACAAACTTGTCAATTAACCTTGACTTTAATAGATATCAAATACCTATTTTTACCTTGTAAATTTTGTTTTGCTACCTATGCCTTTAGAGAGGACTCTTGATTCATCAAATTTTTCACCTGGTTGGGTCTCAACCGTGATATCAAAATAAACTCCCTGGATTAATTCATCGAATGTCAATCCCATATCTTCTACATTGATGAAGTTTTTATCAGGATATTTTACTACAAACCGGGTATCTGGTTCTGATTTTTTCTTTATATTTGGCATGGTACTGTTAAGTGACTGAATAGGAAGTGGTACACCATTGTCCATAGCTCTCCTCTTTAGAATATCGAAAATCTCTGGTGTGCTAGCTGTATGCCTTTTCAACGTCCGTTCCTCAATAGGTTGATAATATAGGTGGCCTCCCGTCGTCAATTGAGTTATTTTGGAAACGAAGGATTGTTTCCCCCCATAAAACATGCCACCCAATACGGAAGGCAAATTCGAAAACATGGAAAATATATAGTCTGGAAGACCATATAGTTCTCTCGCAGCCCACCCATCAAATATTTTCGTCAATGTTTCATAATTCGATCCTTGTAAGAATAATTCTACAGCATACGATACCCAGACTATAGAAACAGTATAATCAGATTTAGCCCACCAAGGAGTCCGTTCATTCCTTATATCCGTTAAAACATCAAAAAGTCTCATAGCCGTTTTGTTAAAATTCTTCATTCTAATAGGTAAGTTCCTTGTTTTATACCCTAACTTCATGTGTCTCCTGTCTAATAATTCATCTTCACTCCGGACCATCCACCAATCAACTGGAATCCCATCTTCACAATGAGCATTGAGAAGAATGAAGATTTCTTGTGACACATCGTCTAGAGCAACCCAAGTTACATCAAAAGAATCACCACCTAATAATTTTGTAGTCCCTTGGACGAGATCCGATCGAATAGTAACAGGGGGGATTGATATAACGTAGGATAAGACTTTGTCAGGCTCCTTAATTTTTCCTTTGAAGACCAACTCTGAGGTTTTTATCGATTCATTTAGCCGATCTTCAAAGAAATCATAAGCACTATCTTGACATTCTTTAAAATATTCGGTCGTTCTTTTCCAACCGAGTTCTTGATAAAATTGCCAAAGAATTGGCATCACAGGAAGGTAAGGCTTTATTTTCCACTCATCGGGAATGTCCGCATAATAAAACATGATTATTTCAGAGTCTCCTAATTTTCTAAGTTATTTTTCACCCATGACCAAACTCGTCAATATTTCCTCTAATATCAATTTCCTCTATTTATTAATTCTTTTTTATTCAAATTACAAATTCATATAGATTAATTAAAACAAGACAATTTTATAAAAAAATCTAATTCAATTAAAAAATTAACTGGAGATGTTTGATTCTGGCGATATTGGTAAGTTCAGAAAGAATTCAGAGAGATAGTTTTGCTACTATTTTCTCCCGTTGTTTTGATTTGCTTTCAAATTCTCTCGATCTATAAAATATCTTATACATCTTCAAAAAAGAGATTAAAGAAATTCGGAGATAATTTGTCCTACTGTATTTTTCGTTTCAGGTTGTTTAGGATATGCCGAGATATAAAGCATTATCGCCCAGCTGAATATCAAGCCCCAAGCTGCTGTGAGATGAGGCACAAAAGTGTCCCCGACAAGGAAAACCATTGAGATGATAAACGCTATTTCAATGATTGCAGGAGTAACACATTTAAGCCTATATTTTTGGTAGAAACATACTACTGCAAGTCCCAAGGCAACGCCCATATGCAGTAAAATACTCCCCATGAATCCAAATATTGCATAGAACCAGACATCAACAAAGATATCTACCAAAAATACTGCGCCACCCGTTGCTAATAGAAGGGTGATTTCTCGAGTTTTCTCCTCCTCAAGTTTCCATCGCTTCTTCATTAGAAGATATGCAACAGCTGCAACGCCAACGAACAGTCCTATTGCCCAAGGAATAACCGTCATACGATTCCGAGAAATAAGATATGTCGTTTCCAGAAGTTTAAGCTGAGTATATGGCGAACCCCCTTCCAAAATGAATAATAGTCCACAAGTTGAATCGTATTTAGCTCGTCCCATCACCGCATTGTTGCTATCATTGTAGAAAGTGACAATAAACGAAAATTGGGCACCATGCAATCCTTCCATTGTAGGCCAATAAACGATTTTTCGATCAATTATCGCTGTATAATTCGCATTTTGAGGACCAATTAATCCAATCGGATCAGTAACATTAAATGTTGTACCAGGCTCGGCTCCAAATATTACCCCTGAAGTAATTACATTTGGAATATGAAGCCAAAATATGGTGAAGCGATTAGTGTTATTAATAAAACCATCTAATGTGGGTTGAATCCAGTATGTGGAATCAGTCTCTATTGAGACATTCGCCCAGTTGGTGGCTGGATGCACTTCTGTGACGGTAATGGTCATATTTTTTTCCATTGTTCCATTGTGATAAGAATATTTTGCAACATTTTGCGTTTCAAATAATAAAGGGTCTTGCTGGTTAATGTTTAGTTCGGTAGCAATCCGACATATGGGCGAGATTGGAAGTGGAAGGCATACATAAACTGTTACTGCAAGGGTAAGAAAAATCAACAACCGATGTTTTGTTCTTAGCATAGGATATATCTATTACTAATGTCGATTTTTAACTATTTTGATAATTGAAGCTTCGTTATTTTATTATGAATTCCATTAATATAGGGTGATACGTGTAATAATTTAAACATGTAAGGGGCTTTAGAATGATTGAAGGAAAGAGACTTCCGGCGTTTAAGAGAGAGAAATGCGATTTATGCGGTCTATGTTTTCATCTTTGTCCTGTTATGAAATTACCATTAAAAGAAGCGCAAGAGGAAATTCAAACTCTCATTGAGGGAAAGGAATCGAAACATACGTTGTTTAAATGTAACACCTGTTTTTCATGTAACATATACTGCCCCCAAGGGGCAAATCCTTACCAATTAATTCTTGAAAGATGGAATGATTTGTATAAGAAAAGAGGGGCGCCTCCTTTGTATCGATTTGTGTGCCCAACAGAAGAACCGAATATTTGGCAGTTACTCAATATTTTTCTTTCTGAACGTGAAAAACGATGGATATCGCAATGGATGACCTACATTCCCAAACCAGCTGATACTGTATTATTAATTGGGAATTTTACACATCTGTTTCCCTTTATTATTGGGGGAAGCAAATTATTAGAATATTTTACGCCGATAGATCCGATTGACCAGTGGGAAGGCGGGGCTACATTGTATCAAGGGGGTTATCTGGATGTAGTTCAAAAGATTGCCCAAAAATGTAAAAAAGATTTTAAAAATTGGGGTGTTAAAGCTGTTGTTCCCCTATTGGATGCTGTTGAATATCTTTTTACAGAAGTTCATCCGAACGAAATGGGAATAAAGCACTCCCAGACTTTTACAAATTTTAACCAATGGTTAATAACTAAGATAGATTCGGGGGAAATAGAATTATCTAATCGGATAAATCTTAAAGTCACAATTCACGATAACTGCTATTCTAAGGCGTTAGGTAGGACCTATTGGGAGTCCCCTCGGGTGCTGTTGAAACGCTGTGGATGTGAAATAGTTGAAATGGCACACATCAAAAAAGATGCCTTATGTTGTGGATTTGGGGCGGGAGCCTCTTGGGTACGAAATATGTCTCTACCATTTGATATTATCTCTGAGGGAACGAAGAAATTTAAGGAAGCGGAAAGAACTGGAGCTGACGCTTTAATTACATATTGTACAGGATGTCTCTATCTCTTATGGGTAACGAGAGAGCTCTCAGGAAGTAAGATTGATGTATTTCATCACATTGAACTAGTTAGAATGGCAATGGGTGAGAAATTAAATTACCCACAAGACCACCTTAAACGGGCATGGGACGTAATTGCAATAATTACCTACCAATTGATTGTTTCTCTTCTACAGAAGAATTTTTTTATTAAAAAAATAACTTTTAATGAAAACTTAGGTACATTCAAACCAAAAAAGCATCGATTATTAAAATTAATTCGAGTACTTTTTAAAATTTCTTTAGTACGTAAAATTTACGCCAAGCTTTTCCGAACGTTTACGCCAAGAATGAAGACCCGTTAAGAATATTTGAAAATTTCTTAAATTTGAGCATCTCAAATTCTCAATGTATAATAGTCATATATTTTAAAAATGAATTTTTTAATCTAAATTTATAATTGAAATAAAATCTATTTACTACAAAAACTGAAAGTGGTAGCTGAATTGAAATGCCAGATGCAGATATTGATCGAATAAGGAAAGAACTACAAGAAAAAATTGGAAGCGAGAAAGTTTCGAATGAAAAGGAAGTGCTTAATTTTTTTTCATCAGATGATAGCATTCAACCAACTAAGTTACCAGATTTTGTAGTGTCTCCGAGAACAATTAAAGATATTCAAGAGATTTTAGCGATTGGGAATAAGTATAAAATAAGCGTTATTCCATCAAGTTCAACAGAGAAATATTATGGGGCAACTATCCCAAAGGATGGAGGGATCATAGTAGATTTAAGGCAAATGAATAGAATTCTCGAGATTGATCAAGATGAACGGTATGTAAGAATTGAACCAGGCGTAACATATGAACAGTTACAAACAGAGTTGAAGAAACATGGCTTAAGAATAATGATCCCTTTAGGTTTTCCAAGTTCTGCTTCGGTGGTTTCCACGTACATGGAACGGGTACCTTTACTTACTGGGCCAAAAATTTTGTTGTCTGAAGGATGGCAATGCATCTTAAACATGCAAATTGCCATTCCTAATGGTATGTTAGTAAATACGGGATCTGCGTCATGGTGTAAAGAAAGACCGTCGTTCCTACCATCAAGTCCTATCAGTGGCCCTGATTTATCGAGAATGTTTTCAGGATCACAAGGAACTCTTGGTATAGTTACTGATTTGATCATTAAGGCGAAATATCTTCCAGAAATTAAAAAAATCATTTTTATTCCGTTCAATGACATCAAGGATATTGTAGATCTGATCTACAAAATTCAATACTTTGATAAAGGTCGTGAATTTTTAGGGATTTCTCAAAAGAATCTCGCGTTGATTGTAAGAGAAAATGGGGAAAGTATAAATGAGATTCGTAAAAAACAACCCCCTTGGTTAATCGTAATGGGCATTGAAGCAGATTCTGAAGAAAAATATCAACTTGATTTGGAAGATCTCAGGGATTTCGGGGTAAAATTTCAAACAAAATATGAACTAGGTGGAAAGGATTTGGGTGATCTTTTTCTTAAAGAATTTGAATTACCTGACAAACTGAATAATTTTCGACAATATAGAGGAACTTGTTTGCACATTCCTTTCTATGTGAATTTGGATAAAATTTCGGAATTTAATATAATAGCAGAAGAATTATCAAAAAAACGCGGCTATCCAATTGAGGATCTATTTGGTTATTTAATGCCTATAGAACAAGTACACACATGTTACTACGATTTTACCATCTATTATGACCGAAATAATCAAGACGAATCAGAACAGAGAAGAAAGTTGTATCTTGACCTGAGTGAGGCAATTATAGAGAATGGAGGAATAATTGACAGACCGTATGGTCCTTGGGCTAAAATGATTTTTTCAAGAAATCAAGCATACTATGAATTCTGGAGACAAGTAAAAAAGATCGTTGATCCCAATGAAATAATGAACCCAGGCCAATTAAAAATATAGGAGAGGTTTTATCTGCCGAGCAAAGCTCTAAAAAAATTGAAAAAAGAATATCGATGGGATATTTATCAATGCAGTTTAAAATGCTTCAATTGTCAATATATAAATCCACACGTTCTTGTGGATCAACATCATTATATCAACTGTCCTGCAGGGAAAAAATTCGTGTTCGACTCATATTTTGCAGGGGGGCGGATGGAGATTGCGCGTGGAATCATAGAGAAATCCTTGAAAATTCCCACTGAAAAATTGTTAGAAATAATTTATTCTTGCACTACTTGTGGAAATTGCCAAGAAATATGTTTCTATAATAGAGAAATAAGACCTGTAGAAGTTTTTGAGACCATTCGAGAATTATTAGTTGAAGAAGAGATCGGACCTTTACCAGAACATCTAGTATTCATCAATAGTGTTAAAACCAAACATAATCCATACAAAGAAGAACATGAGAAACGACTCGATTGGATTGATAATAAAGATTTAATAAAAGATTCGAAACTCCTCTATTTTGTTGGCTGTACCTCATCATATCGAACGCGAAATATTGCAAAAGCTACTGCAAAAATATTGAAACAATTAAATATGGACTTCAATATTGCAGGTGAAGAATGGTGTTGTGGGAGCCCACTCTTTAGGGTTGGTGCAGTAGAATTAGGGAATGAGGTAATGCATCATAATATTGAGGAAATTAAAAAATTGAATGTTGAGAAGGTTATTTTTTCTTGTGCAGGCTGTTATAGAACATTCAAAAAGGATTATCCCGCTCATGGAATGGAGCTAGATTTTGAAGTTCAACATGTATCTGAATTTTTATCTGATTTAATCAAAGAAGGGAAAATTAAGTTTAAGGATCTGGAATTGCCGGTAACTTATCATGACCCCTGTCATCTTGGACGACATGTAGGTGTGTATAAAGCACCAAGAGATGTTATTAAATCTATTCCTAAAATTAAGTTAGTTGAGATGTTTCGAAACAGGTATAATACATGGTGCTGTGGTGCTGGCGGGGGTGTGAAGTCAGGATATAAAAATCTTGCGTTGGAGACCGCCCAAGAACGTATAGAAGAAGCGAAGAAGACAGGAACGAAAATTTTGGTTTCAACCTGCCCTTTCTGTCAATTAAATTTCAAAGATTGTGTAAAAGCAATGAATGAAGATCTTGAAATATTAGATCTTACTGAATTGCTTTTAAAGGGAGGGATTTCATGTTAGTTGAAGATAAAGATGAAATTTTAGAAGGATTGAGCGCAATTGTGGGAGAGAACTATGCGTCAAACGATGATGCTATCCGAATTGGATATTCCCGAGACCAAGTCCTGACCACAGAGGGGCCAGATTATGTAGTTGCTCCAGAATCGGTCAAACAAATTCAAGAAGTAATGAAATTTGCAACAAAGCATAAAATTCCGGTTATTCCAAAAGGAACTGGAGCTAATATGGGCGGCCTTGTCATTCCTTTATATGGAGGCATAATTCTCGATTTAAAGCGTATCAATCAGATTTACGAAATTGATGGAAAAAATATGACGGCAATAGTAGGACCTGGAGTTACTTATGGACAACTTCAAATTGAAGCTTGGAATCGTGGGATGTTTGTCGTTGTCCCCAGTGGTCCCCATTCAGTGAAAGTTATTGCAAACGTATGTGGGACACGCGGTATTGGGCACTACGCGGGAAAATATGCACTTGGAGATAACCAAATTATTGGAATGGAAATCGTGTTACCTAATGGAAATCTATTAAAATTAGGTTCATTCGCGCATGGTAAGGAAGAAGATTCCGCAAATTATCCTCATGGTCCAGGTCCTGATTTAATGGGATTATTTTTAGGAGGATTTGGTACCGTAGGAGTAATTACTAAAATAAAAATTAAATTATATCCGAAACTCCGTTATCATGAATTACTATCAATAGGGGGGAAATTAGATATTCTATTTGATGAAGTAATAAAATTAGTAAAGATGGGTTACTCCAATGGGATGATGGTTAGATGGCCCTATGTTGTATTTCTCTTTGCTAAGTCGCGTGAAGAACATTTTCAATGGTTGAAGAACCAATTAATTGAAGGCTTTATCTTACTTTTCATTGAAGGGACGAAACGAGATTTTGATTATCATGTAAAAAAAATTAAGTCCATGTATAAAAAACGGAAAGACTTTACCGTAGGATTATATAGTGAATTAATGGATTTCATGAAACCTATAGTTTCAAAGGGTGCAACTGTAACTGAAGATGATCAAGAATATGGTTATGTACAAGAACCCCGTAAACTCCATGATTTTATGTATCAATCCGTAAGAATTTTACGAACGCATGGTGGATTTGCACCACATTGCCCCTTTTTTGCTTTGAAAGATGCAAAAGCCACCTGGAATTATATGAAAAAATGGATAACAACAATTGGAGCTCCATTGGAAGAGACATGCTGTTACTTGCAATTGGTCGATGATGGCCATTCAGTCCTTCAAGAAATGGATCTCGAATTCGATCCAGACCCAAACAAAATGTTGGATAACGTCAAAACCTTTATAGGAATAGGAAAACCGATGGTTGATACAATGTTCGTTAAAATGAACGGAATCCAATATTACTTTTATTCAAATGGTGAAATTCTAGAGACAATTGGCCCGATTCTAATTCCTGGATACTTCTATCTCTTAAAACAGTTTAAAACGCTCATTGATCCTCACTGTTTAATGAATAGAGGACGAGGAATTCGCCCTGAGACTGTAAAGAAAGAGGAACTTCAAATGCCAACCTCTGGAGATCCATTGAGCGGGGGATTTAGCATGGGGTCGTTTTTCTGGCTCTCTACTTTGGCATCTGTTATTAATGCATTAAAACATCCTGAGCCAGAAATATTAGAGAAATTCATCAATGACGTGAAAGATAAAAAGGTTGGAGAGGAAAAATTACAAGAAATTTTGGAATTTGCCTTAAATACATCAATTAACCTCATATTAAACGATGACACGAGAGCAACTGCCGGAGAAACGCTCGGAGAATTTTTTAAAAGGCACTACAATAAAATGATTGGAAAAAAAATCGTGATTAAATCAGATTTTCATAATTTATGGATGATTGAGTTCGGAAATTTGGAAAACACTAACCCTATTAAAGTTTATACAGTTGATAGAAAAGATGCTAGAAACATTCCAAGCATTTTAACTGATTTCATATTTGAAAGGAAAGCTTTAGTTGGAGAAGAGGTAGATCCGATGCTTTCTATGCTTAAAAAAGGAGTAGGAACCTTTAGCATCACACATGCAATCGCAGCATGGATGAAAATACTTGAAGAGTTCTCGAATGTCGTGATGATTGGGACTACTGCATTCCTTTATCAAAAAAAGTTGATGCAACAGCTCAATACACAATTAAACAATAAAATTGACTCCATTCTAAACTAAGTAAATTAATTCAATCTTTGAGTGAGAAATATGGCTAAAATCCTTAAGGAAAAATATGATGTAATAGTGATTGGTAGTGGGGTTGGAGGAGGTGGCTGTGCGGCACTATTAGCAGCAGCCGGGTATGATACACTGATGCTAGAGAAGAATGAACGCCTAGGAGGAGCATGCAGTTCATATTATAAAAATGGGTATACAATAGATGTTGCCGTCCACATGTTTGCGGGTGACAATCATTTTAGAAAGATCTTAAAAAAAACGGGGCATCCTGACGAAATTAAATTTTATACAGAACTGGGATCTAGAACGACCATGCGGACTAGAGATTCGCCACCCTTCGCTATGTCTCGAGATCGGGAAACAGCTGGGGATATGTTTAGAGCTTATCAAGAATTTTTAAAAACTCTCGGCGCAAGTGATGAGGATGCAGAAAAAATCTTTGAAATTTTTGCAGAAACGATGAAAATTAGGAAAAAAGATTGCTATGAACTCATGAACGTCCCGCTTTCGGAGTGGCTTAACCAGTTCAGTACGTCCCCTAATGTACATGGACTTTTTGGATATTTCTGTGGTATAATGTTCGCGATCCCGCATTATATGGCATCTACAGGGGAATATTTATACACTATGACCCAAGGAAGTGGCGGATTAGTATATCCCTATGGAGGAGCTATCGCAATTCCCAACGCATTTGGAAGAATTGTAGAGAAAGAAGGGGGAACAGTTGTTACAAATTCTCGCGTCAAGAAAATTTTACTAGATGGAAATCAAACTGAGGGCGTTCTGCTCCAAGATGATAGTATAATTAAAGCACCAATAGTTGTCAGTAATGCAGGAATGAAACCTACAATTTTAAACCTATTAAGTGATAAATCACTGCTCGAAAAAGATTATATTAAGCAAGTAGAGAATTTAATTCCCTCATATAGTTCAATAACTTTCAAGATTGCATTAAAAAAACAACTCATTACTGAATATGATGCAGTGCATCTCTTTTATACTAAAGCAGGAGATGTAGATGCGGATACATTACGGGAAGTCTGGGAATCATTAGACCGGGGCGAAGTGCCTAAAGAAGCCGCTTTCATGAGTCCGATTCCTTCTAACATGGACCCCTCACTTGCTCCAAAAGGAAAACAATTAATGATAATGGGGGGAATAGCTCCTCCGAAATTACCCAAAGGCAAAAGTTGGAAACCATGGATTGATCGCTACTGGGAGATGATTTTAGAATTTTATCCAGAATTTGAAAAACATCTCGATTTCCTTGACGTTACAACTCCATTAGACATTATTAAAGCCACTGGAAAGCCCGAAGCGCCAGTTGAAGGGACCGCCTTAACTGTTACGCAATCAGGAGACCAACGAATCTCCTCAAAAATTCCACATATCCAAGGATTATATGTTGCAGGCGATACCGCAGGGACAAATATTCATGGCATTGGCACCCAAATGGCACTCAATAGTGGAATTAATGTCTTTAATCTCATTCAGCATGATTTTCCCAAAGCTGGAGGTAAAGAAATAAAAATTAGGGTCAAATAAGATAAAATTTTATTCAAATTTACAGAAGTCAAAATTCTTTCTGAAAAATTATACTATATATTAATATTTTTCTTAATTATCTTTTATCTTTCATAATTTCACCATATTTAAATTTATATTATTGATGAGAAATTTCAATTCTCTGGTACTTTCCTCTATTTTTCAAATATTTTGATTTACTAAAACGTAATCAACTTATCCCTCATTCACCAAAATTGCCCTTACCAGACTTAAATTTATGATTTTTATTTAATTTAACTAATTGAATTTAATCTAATTTTTGGGCGAGGAACTATGAAAAAAAAGCATTTCAGTCATATGTTGTTTATTTATTTCATCATTTCATTTATCGGATTTGCAATTATGTCACAAAACGATTTACGGGATTTATCTACGTCAGATGCTTCAATTAATGGGCCTTTACCATTAAAATATTGTTTTTGGGAACCACAAATTATAAGATCTGTTGGAAATGAACCTTATAGTGTTTTCATAGGAGATGCAAATAATGATGGGCAAAATGACATAATTGCTGCAAATAGGGGTAGTAATAATATCTCAATACTATTGTGGAACACGACATCTGGTGATTGGGACGAACAAATCACCAGAACCGTTGGAGATACTCCCAGAAGTGTTTTTGTAGGAGATGTAAATAATGATAGTCAGAAGGACATAGTGACTGCAAATTTTAATGGGGATAATGTCTCAATATTATTATGGAATTCTACCGCTGGGGATTGGGACGACCAAATTACAAGACCTGTTGGAAACGGACCAAGGAGCGTTTATATAGGAGATGCAAATAACGACGGGCAAAATGATATCGTGACCGCTGGTGATGTAGATGGCAATGTCTCGATACTCTTATGGAACACGACATCTGGTGATTGGGACGACCAAATTATCAGACCCGTTGGAAACCTTCCTACTAGTGTTTTTATAGAAGATGCTGATAATGATGGACAAAATGACATTGTAGTTGCAAATTATTGGAGTGATAATATCATGATACTTTGCTGGAACACAACTCTTGGCAATTGGTCCACTAAAATAATAGAAAATATTTATTATCCTTGTAGTCTTTTTGTAGGAGATGCAAATAATGACGGGCAAAAAGACATCGTGGCTGCAGCTGATACTCCCGACCAAGTCTCGATACTATTGTGGAACACGACTTCTAGTGATTGGGGCAATAAAATTTTGAAATCTGTTGGAAACGGACCTGAAGGTGTTTTTATAGGGGATGCAAATAATGATGGGCAAAATGATATCGTCACAGCAAATTCAAATAGTGACGATGTGGCGATTATTTTGTGGAATCCTGTTCCAGTAAGCCCTTTCTTAGACCCTATCCTACCACGTATTGATGTTGGTGGAAGAGCTGATTTAAGTTGGAGTAATGTCAGTGAAGCAACAGCCTATTATATCTATAGAGATATTTCCAATATTACTTCAGCGGTCGGATTGACACCTATTGCCAAAGTTTTAGATAACAATTATTCCGATAACACTATAATGAATAATATAGTTTACTTCTATGTTATCGTTGCTGAAAACGTATTTGGAAATAGTTCGATTTCAAACTGCGAAAGTGTGTTGGTGAGATATCTACCAGGTGCACCTGTGCTATATCCCATCTTGCCAAATCCAGATAATGATGGAATTATTTACTTAAATTGGACCGACGTAGGGGGCGCTACAAATTATTATATCTATAGAGATATTTCAAATATCACTTCAGTGGTTGCATTGACACCGATTGCTACAGTCTCTGAAAGCAATTATACAGATACTGTCATGGAATATGGTAATCATTACTATGTAATTGTTGCTGGAAACTCTACAATAAATGGTTCGATTTCAAATTGCGAAAGTGTGTTTGTGAGATATCTACCAGGTGCGCCTTTGCTATATCCCATCTTACCAAATCCAGATGATGATGGAATTATTTACTTAAATTGGACCGACGTAGGGGGCGCTACAATTTATTATGTCTATAGAGATATTTCAAATATCACTTCAGTAGTCGCATTAACACCGATAGCTACAGTCTCTGAAAGCAAATATACAGATACCGTATTGGTACCTGGAATTTATTATTATGTAATTGTTGCTGGAAACTCCACAATGAATGGTTCGATTTCGAATTGCGAGAAAATTACTTTTAAATATTGGCGTTTAACGGGAACTCTCATAGATATTGATGATACTGTTGACAGCAAAAATTGGAGTAGAACTGCCGAAGATAATCCTTGGTGTAATGGTAATGGTACTATTGACGAACCTTATGTTATCGAAAATGTAACCATTAACGCTCAAAACTCTGGTAGTTGTATATCAATCAATAATTCTAAGGTTTATTTCATTATTCAAAATTGCATACTTTATAACTCATCTATTGGAATTAAAATTATTAACGCGGCAAATGTAAAAATAATTAATGTTACCATTGTAAATCTTAAAGGAATTAATGGGATTAATAGAGATCCAAGTGCTACGCAAGATACTGGAGGAAATGGGAATGAAAGTATTGGGATTGCCATTTATGATAGTATCAATGTAAATATTTCACTCAACCAAATTTCGAATATTTCGGGTGGAAATGGAGGTTGGGGCTCAGAAGGATTGATGGCCTTCCCTGAGGGCAATGGTTATGATGGGGGAAATGGAGGTAATGGAAACAATGCATATGCTATTTATCTAGATAATTCAAGTGACATAGCTATCTCTCACAATAATATTTCAAGTATTAAGGGTGGGGATGGTGGGATGGGTGGAACTGGAGGTCATGGCATTGATAGTGGTGGGGGCTATGGGGGCAATG
>JABXJU010000371.1 GCA_013375405.1 Candidatus Helarchaeota archaeon | reverse complement strand
GCTTACGAACAGATTAGTCCAAAGCGATTAAAAAGAGTTATAATTGCAGTTGTTATTGGATTTTTTCTTTCTATTGGATTAGGAATCCTGTTATTCATGGTATTTGTTGAAAATTGGCAATATTACTTCGATCAACTAATAAGCCAATCTAAAGGTTATATAAATCCAATAATGGCGTATATTTTAGGATCAGGATTATACACTTTAAATGCAGCTTCTCCGTTTTTCGTGGATATATTTAGTGCATTTGGAACAGAGATTGAGGATATGTTAGGTATGATGGTTTTGCCAGCAATTCTTACATGGTTCATTACAGGTTTTACGATGGGATTTATATGCAAAAAATGGGAAGATGGGTTTCTCAGCGGGATTTTTTGCGGTTTAGTTACGTGGGTCTTTTTAGTCGTCGGAACGAGGATAGCAATATTCGGCAGTTCGACTTTTGGTCCTGGGGAATTATTTTTTATATTAGCTGTATTTATGATGTTGGTTAACAGTGCAGCTGCCATTCTGATCTGTATTGGCGGCGGAGTGTTAGGTGCACTTTTTTATAGTAAAGTTCTATATCGAAAAAAAGCTATGATTGAAGAATATATGTAATAAAATTCCCATTTTTCGAGTATAATCTATTTTTTATTGATAATTGCGACTGCTTGATGTTTTAATAAGGTTTCTACGTTATCTTTGGGTAAAATTGCGATATCGTCAACCAAGAATGGGCCATATCGCTTTAAATCGGTTCCAATGATTTGTGGAACGTCCTTAAGAAATCTAATCACAAAATATTCGCCATTCAATGCATCATCCATTGATTTTTGAAGGGATTCCCCTTTCGATAAACGATTTAGATTTTCTAGATAATTGTTCAGAGTTTTACTGATGGTATTAAAAACTTTTAATTCTTGGATACACAAAACATTTTTTTGTACCGGTATTCCATGCATAATTAAATTCAAGGATTTTTTTAACCTCAATTTAAATAAATCCTCAATTATATGTGATAAATTATTAATTTTTTGCTTTATTAAAGATGATCTCATCTGATTTTTAGTTTTTTTATAATTATGATGTAATTTTTTAAAATATTCTTCTATTTGTTTCAAAAAATCGTTTTCTAATTTAGTTAATTCTTCTAAATTGGTTTCTTTTTCCCAAAGAGTATAAATTTTGGAATATATATTAATCCGCTCCCAATAATCTAATCAGTATGTAAAGGACAATGTTTTCATTACTTAATTTTTTAGTGGATCTTCCTTTATTATGACTTATATTCAATTTATTATAAAAAAATGGGTTTAATCATTAAATTTGTTGATTTTAAATACCTTTTTTTGATACTCAAATTCATTCGGCTGTTATGAAGTATTTAAATGGTGATCAGTTCTATGCATTTAAAATCTATGCGGTTCTGGATTTTGTCATATGTTGGGCTAACCTTGTTTGATATTATAGTTACATATATTTTCGTGAGTCAAGAGCAATTTGGAATCGTATCTGAAAGTAATCCATTAATTCGTAACTTAATGGAACAATTTGGCATTTGGCAAGGATTAACAATCTATATGATACGAGAATTTTTAATTTTCTTCGCAATGTGGGGTTTATTCTTTTTTACTATCAATTATTTTATAAAAGGGAGATCCGATGAACTCCATCATAAGATTGATATGCTCATTTTTAACATCGGAGTTCCATTTATAATTATGGCCAACGCTCTCTTACATTTATTTGGTGGAATATTTTGGATTTTGGTCGGACTAACAGGCCACGTTGAAATTGTTGACCCTTTACAGCTAATAATTTATATAACGATGCTATGTGGGCTTTTTCAAGCCTACAAGGTATATAAATTGAATTCGAAAAGCGATCTTAATTCAGATCAATCAGTTAGGGATTTTGAGTCAGTAAAATCTAGCTAAAATAAATTTTGTAATTCCCTCTTAAGAAAAAAAAAAAGTTATTGTGGATTAGTATTTCATACCACTCTGTGTATAGAAAGTTTTAAATATACCTACTATAGATTAATTCGGAATAGGGACATAAGAAGGGATTACTAATTAAAATCAATGGAGATAACATAAATTTTTATCTGAAATTAAAAATTTCTCTTTTAATTATTTTTATAATCGGTATTATTATTCCTCTTTCAATTCCGATTCAACAATCCTCGATTATTTTAGGTGAAAAATTTTTGTTATTTTTTGTTTTAGGATTCATCATCTCTTTTATTTTCTTTTATATAGTGGTATATTTTTTTACTCTTTATATTGAAATAAAACAATATTTTGGTCGACTAAATAAATCGAAAAATTTTGAAAAATTAGATTCTCGAAGTTTCCAGGTAAAAAATGAAAGATATGATAAATTTCGGTGGATTA
>JABXJU010000370.1 GCA_013375405.1 Candidatus Helarchaeota archaeon | reverse complement strand
TACGTCAATTCAGATCTAAATGATGTGCTAGGCAATTTTATCCACCGGACTCTAACCTTTATTATAAACTATTTTCAAGGAAAGGTTCCAGAAAGAGGTTCATTAGATGACGATGACGAGGATTTAATAAAAGCAATTAAAGAATCGACCCAAGAGGCAGCACATTTAATTGAATCCTTTAAATTTAAAGCAGCCCTCAAAGAGATAATAGGATTGGCTCGAAAAGGAAATAATTACTTAAGCATCAAAGAACCTTGGCATCAAATTAAAGAAAATAAACAGAAAACTGGAACGACTTTAAATCTGTCTATTCAAGTAGTCCGCTCTCTCGCAATTCTATTATCACCTTTTATTCCGAATTCTAGCAAAAAAATTTGGAATTTACTAAATATTCAAAAGGATATTACAAAAGCTCTGTGGGTTGAAGCAGCTGACTTATTAATTCCCTCTGGGCACACAATTCTAGCACCAAAACCACTTTTCTTTAAAGTTGAAGTGAAGAAATTAAAAGCTGAGCTTGATTCACTGAGGCAGGGACAAAAACTCGAAAAAACCAAGCAATCCTCACCATCAGAGCAAATAACAATTGATGAATTTAAAAAAATTGATATTAGAATTGGCAAAATTGTTGAAGCTCAATCAATTAAAGGCGCAGATAAACTAATTAAATTGAGTATTGATATAGGAGACCGAAAAATTCAATGCGTCGCAGGATTAAAACCTTATTATACGCTTGAAGAGCTTACTGGAAAGTTCTTAGCTGTTTTAATTAACCTTCAACCAACAAAATTGAAAGGGATACTCTCAGAAGGGATGATTCTGGCCGCCGTTACCAAAGATTCTGTAAAAATTCTGAGTCCTGATGGAGAAATTAAACTGGGCTCTAAAATCTTTTGAACTCTTACATTTTAAACCAATTTACCGTAATTATCCTGAAGGAAACCCACATTGAAAAAATCTATCAAAATCGGAATTTTGGTTTCTGGATTACCTCCAATAGCAATTGGAGGGACCGAAATCGCAACCCATAACATCGCAAAATTTCTATCAAGAAAGCATTTTGAAGTCCATGTCATTACAAGAAATCCACGAATTAAAATAAAAGGTAAAAAACGATCTTTGAAAAAAGTTGAGAAATATAAGGGTTATATAATACATCGTATCCCCTGTTCAAGCTCCCCTCTTTTGCGTTTCATTACACACGTGCTTTTTGGTTTAAAGGCGTTAATAAAAATAAAACCTGATCTCATCCATGGACAACAAATCACGCCAAATGGGCTGATTGCCGTCTTAGCTGGTAAATTATTAAGAAAAAAAACACTTGTCTGGGCGCAAGGAAGTGAAATTTACAATTCAAGTCTGCTTTACCTAAAATCTATAGGCCAATTTGTCATTTCAAAGGCAACCGTCGTATTAGGTGTATCAACGCATATGAAGAACCGAATGAAATATATTTGGCCTCAACAACCAATTTATCATCTTAGCAATGGTATCGAGCTTGGAACTTATTTTCATGAGCCAGCTCCTAAATCCACCGTTGAGATCATATTCGTGGGGCGTCTAATTAAAATAAAAAGAATATCCAATGCGATCAAAGCTATTTCGTATTTAAAAGATGATATTCCCAAAGTTATGCTAACTATCATAGGATCTGGACCAACAGAAGAACTCCTAAAGAAACAGTGTGGCCTTTTAAAGATCGAAGATCATATTCGGTTCTTGGGGAATATACCTCATGAAGAAATCCCAAAAATTTTGTCAAGAGCTGATATATTTATATTTCCTTCCTTAAGAGAAGGATTACCAATTGCTATTTTGGAAGCTATGGCCTCAGGATTGCCAATCTTGGCGTCTCGAACCACTGCACTTCCAGAGCTAGTCCACGACCAAATAAATGGGCTTCTCCACTCACCGGGTAATGTATCAGAATTAACTAGAAATTTAAAAATACTAATTCAAAATGAAGCTTTAAGGAATTCAATGGGCAAAAAGTCCCGTGAATTCGCCCACAAATACAGCTGGAAAAAAATTATCAATCGTCTTATTAAATTTTATCTCCATATGTAATTTAAGACCGATAAAACTCCCATAATTGTTGTATATTTTACTTTTTCAAAGTGATGGGGTTAATAGATTCATTAAGGTTATCGTAAAATTAGAAAAAAAGAAAAAAAGTAGATATTAAAATTCCTCGGATTTAGTTAATGCTCCGAAAACTACAGCAGCTAGGATTACGATGATTAGGGAGAACCATTGTATCAGGAAAAAGCCTAAAAAGAGATTAATGAATCCTGTTATGGCTAAATAGATGAGCTCGAGGATAAACCAGCCAAGCCAGATGCCAGCTCCAACTCCAAGGCCTCGCATAGGGTTGCGTTCGATGGCACCAGCCCACATACCCATAACTGTCCA
>JABXJU010000097.1 GCA_013375405.1 Candidatus Helarchaeota archaeon | reverse complement strand
TTCTAAGGGGTTTTAAAATGAAGATAACAGAAGTCGAGACAATATGGGTTGGTGAATTTAATCGGTCCTGGCTTTTTGTTAGATTGCACACCGATGAAGGTATTTTTGGTCTTGGGGAGGCAGGTATTTGGGGCTACCCCGAAGCAGCTGAAAGCGTACTTAAGGCTTTTAAACGATACCTTGTTGGTGTTGACCCTTTAAAAATTGAGCATCACTGGCAATACCTGTACAGAAATACTTTTTTCCTTGGCACTACGGTTCTTTCTGCGCTTAGCGCAGTAGATGTCGCTCTATGGGATATAGCTGGAAAATATCTAGGTGTACCTTGCTTTATGCTATTTGGCGGGAAGTACAGGGGGAAGGTGCGAGTTTACAACCATGTTACAGGGTACACGATAGAGCAACTTGTTAAGAATGCTATGTCTGCCGTAAAAAAAGGATTCACAGCAGTTCGGTTTACTCCGTTTAGCGGCGAGCATTTAAAGATGCGGTACTCAGAGGTTATGAAGACCGCTGTTGAGAGAGTAGCTAATGTACGAGAGGCCTTAGGCGACCATGTAGATATTTGCCTCGAGATTGGTAGAAGATTGTCTTCGTACGAAGCCGTCACGATGGCACACGCGATAGAGCAATACAACCCACTCTTTATCGAGGACCCTGTTCCACCAGACAATATAGATGCGATGGCGCAGGTTGCAGCAAAGACGAGGATTCCGATTGCAACAGGAGAAAGATTATGCACCATCTACGAGTTCAAAGAGCTGTTGGAAAGAGGGGCTGTAGACATGGTGCGGCCTGACATAGCAGTGGCAGGAGGACTGAGCCACTGCAAAAAGATAGCTGCCTTGGCGGAGGCATTTTCGGTCGGTCTTATCCCTCACAATCCGCTGAGCCCTGTGACAACCGCCTCAACGATACAACTGTCAGCATGCATACCGAATTTTATCCTACAGGAGTATAAGATTGAAGACAAACCTCCAAGAAGCGAAATAGTTACAAAAACTCTAACTCTCGAGAATGGTTACTTGATTGTTCCTGATATTCCTGGCATTGGAGTTGAGCTAAATGATAAGATACTCGATAAATACCCATACGTTGAAAGACCAATTTTAATGCCACTTGGAGAGGACGAGTCCGTTGATGCTGATGGAACTTATACATCTGAGTTCCGCTGGAGAAGGGATCTCTAGGCTCATTACATATGTATTAAATCCTATAGTCACATTCTATATTGAATAAAATATAAATTTAGATTATGTACTAATAAACCTATTAATGCTAATATTTAGAAATAAGAATGGACTTTGACTTATTTTATAGATTCTATTAATTTGATCTTAAGGCACAAATATTTATATTGTTACAATTTCATAATTTGATATCTAGTCATTTCAACTATATGCTTTGCTATTATGTTCATTATATCAATAATATTACAAGCTTTATATGCATTAATTGATTGATCAAAATTAACAATAATATTGATTCCCCATATAATATCAGATATATTTTTGATGTTGTCAAGAAAATTTCGTGAATAATCATATATTTCAGTTTGTACAAAATTTTCTATTAGTTCTATATCGATTTTTTTAGGTTTTACGGATCTGATTTTATTGAAAAGTTCGCTGTTGTTATTAAGTATATTCATCAATTTATTTTTAATTTGTAGGGAGGTTATTTTTCTTAATTTACTTAATCTTGGTTTATTGTCAAAAAATGGTTCCCTTCTAATTAAACCCTTCTCTTTTAGAGTAACTTCAAAACCAATAAGATCCAAATATGTTTCAGACAAATTAAAGTCATCATTTTTAAAGGAATCATTTATAATTTTTGTCCATATATCCGTAAAATCCAAGAGGTTAATATACCCATTTATCATATATTCATTTGATGAATTATTCCTGAATATAATTATGACTCTTATAGGTGAGTCTTTTGGTTTTATTAATATTTCTTTTTCAGTAATAATACATCCTTCAATTTTATTTTCCAATGCGGTAATAAAATTATTTATTAAATTTATATAAATTCCTCCATAATACTTAATTAATAAAAAGTTTTTAATAAGTATCCTAATGTATCCTTAATCATATTTTCTAAAATATTACTAGAGAGAAGTGGATGATATGAAATGATGGTATCTATATTTTTAATAAAGTTATCAATTATTATATCTCTTTTTTGGAAAACATCAATTTTTAATTTTATGGTTTCTCGGAGAATATCGTATTGGTTTAAAAATTCTGTTTCATGAGAAATAGTCTCAGGGTACCAAGAAATAGCTTTCTCGCCTAAATCAGAGTAAATAGAAAAATCTTCAAAAGATTTCATTCTAATTTTAATATCAAATTTTCTTGCCTGTTTGAATAATAAAGTACTAGGTAAAATTATAAGAGGTGTTATCCATCTTGGTATAGATCCTAATTCAGTAGTCTTATTAATCAACTTTAAAGTCTCTTCAATATCCTCTGGTCTTTCTTTTGGGAGCCCTATCATCCACCATGTAAAAGGAATGATCCCCTTAGAAGCTGTGACCTTAATAGAATCTAATATCTTCTTCTTCGAAGTAGGTCTATTCAAAATGCGCATAATATGATTTGAACCAGTTTCGGTACCATAATCGATATTATAAATCCCTGCCCGAGATAATTCTTCCAGAGTCTCCCCATCAAGGAACCCTGGAATAGCTGTCATGTTAAAACCAGCAATTTCTTCATTTATTTTTTCGTTACGCACCATTTTCGCAAGCTGAATTAGTCTTTTTTTCCCGCTTAAAAAGAGAAGATCCTGAAATGCAATCTCCTTAGCTCCCTCTTCAATTAAAATATTAATTTGATTAATAATCCATTTAGGGGAATGAACAGAAAAAGATTCCCTACTTGAAAAATGGGGCTTTTGTCCACCAATGCAATAAATACAATTATAATTGCAAGGACCCCTACATGTATTTATTGAGGGTCCTAAACCTAATCTAGTTGTATCTAGATTTATAGGTAAAATAATTTTATTAGAATATGGAGGAATATCATCAATATTCATATAGAGATCGCTTTTGCTGATTGGCACCTCATAAATATATCCATCTTTAAAAGTTACTAGACCTCCTATGTTATGAAAGCCTCTGTCTTTTTCAACATTTTCAACAACTTTTATGAACGTTTTTTCGCCCTCACCTCTTAACACTGCATCTACTATTTGATGATAGTTTCGAACTATTTCTGTTGAAAAAATTGTTGCATGGGTACCTCCAAGGATAATAGGGATATCGGGACGAATCTTCTTGAAGAGTTCCGCGGTTTGAATGGCACCTTTACTAAAAGACACCCAATTCAATTCTATTCCTATTACGGATGGATCGAATTTCTCTAAACTTATTTGAAGACTCTGAGGAAGAATATATTGTGATGGGCGAATGGCCTCTAAATTCCAAACGGCAACTTTATATCCTCTTTGAATTAAACAAGCAGCGATATGAAGCAAACCATAGCCAACACACGAAGAGTGTTGAATAGGATTCCTTTTGAGAAAAAAGTTTACCGGGGGATGAACTAATAAGACATCAACCTTCATAGACGCACATCTACTTTAGGTCTATAAGGAACACTATTTAATAAAAAGGTGCTTTGTGGATTATTCGTAACATTTATTGCGCGTTTTCGTTAATAGTACCTTGATGGCCATGGGCTGGAAGGAGATCGACGAGAAACTCATCAGAAGAGGCGAACTCATACTCGACACGGGCTTCATAGAGGGATACGAGGAGGAGTTGGAAGCCATGAACCACGGCAAGACGGGCCCTCCCTACCGGCTGGCCCACAGCTACATCCAGCTCCTCTCCACGGTCCGTCATCTCTACTCCATGCCCTACCGCCAGCTCGAAGGCTTCACCCGCGCCCTGCACGGACTCGTGCCCCAGCTTCCGCCAGGCGACTACTCGGGGCTCAGGAAACGCATCCTGGCGCTGAACCCCGACTACTTGGAGGCGCTGAGACGGGACGACAAGCCCATGGCGATAGCCGTCGACTCGACAGGGGTCAAGGTGCACAGGGCCGGAGGCTGGGTCGAGAGGAAACACGGCAAGAAGAAGCGGTACGTGAAGCTCCACTTCGCAGTGAACGTCGAGACGAAGGAGGTGGTAGCCCTGGATGTCTCCACCGACGACGTCCACGACGTCGTCGCCTTCCCGAAGCTGGTGGCTGAGGCTGAGAAGCGTGGGCGGGTCTCGGAGGCGCTGGGCGACGGCGCCTACGACTCTGGTGACGCGTTCACGATGCTGGAGGAGAGAGGCATTGGGGCTGTCATCAAGCCTAGGAGGAACAGCAGGTTGGATACGCCTTCGCCGGCCAGGAGGCGTGCGGTGAGGCGGTTCTGGGACCTGGGCTACGAGGCTTGGGCGAAGCTCGAGGGCTATGGCAGGCGATGGATGGCCGAGACCGCTTTCTCCACCTTCAAACACCTCTTCGGGGAGCACAGCATGGTCAGAAGCCTGGAGAACGTCGCCCGAGAGCTTGTGGCCAAGGTCTCACTATACAACAGGCTCGTCAACTTGTGAAGCAGAAGGCCCAGAAAAATACGAACCGCAAAGAGTAGAAGAGAAAAGTCCAACCCTAATCAATTAGTCCACAAAGTAGGTAATTTACTAGACTTAGCTTGTATGAGGACTGCTAGCATTTTGATGTAACAAGGATCTGCGCCGCACCAGCCACTCCAGGGTACTGTTGCGATTACAATATCTTCATCCTCCGGCTCAATGTCCGGGTCAACAATCATTTTAGTTTAAAAATAACTCTTAATTTTTCAAACAATCTCTTCTAAATCAATGCAATTTCATCCTTAATTTCAGTATTTTCTGTTTATACATGAGCTGAGGATATATAATTTGGCTTGGTTTATGCGCGCGAAATTGTTATCTAATAGTTAGGTAATAACTCTTGTAGGTGAAAAAATGGAAACCGAATTGAAGGTTACAGTTTTAGGAGCTGGACATGGAGGTCTTACTTTTACAGGAGATTTAATATTAAGAGGCTATGATGTTACTCTATACGAACTTCCACGATTTATTGCGAATATAAAACCTATTTTAGATAGGGGGGGATTTGAGATACATGGTCACGATGGTTTAGGCAAACCTCTACCAAAAACAGGTTTTGCCAAGATAAGCAAAGTTACTACTAATATAAAAGAGGCGGTAGAAGGTGTAAATGTTATATTAGTTAATGTTCCTGCATTTGCTCACAAAGAGTTTGCAGAAAAACTTTCACCCGAGTTAGAAAAGGGACAGATAGTAACGCTCAATCCAGGAAGTCAATTTGGTGCGATAGAGTTCGGAAATGTGCTTAAGAAAAAAGGCGTAGATATCATTAATGAAGTAATTTTATGTGAAACGATGTCAAATCTCTATGCAACGAGAAAATTCTTGTTTAGAAACGAGAACCTTTACAGAGTTTGGGTGATGGCTACTAAAGCAATGCTTCCAATTGCAGCCTTTCCCTCTATAAATACCGAGAAAGCAATGAAAGTATTACAAGGTCTTTACCATAATCGTTTAATCTTGGCTTCTAACGTTTTAGAAACAAGTATATATAGCATGAACGCTTATGGACATCCGCTTTTTATGATTCTAGGCGCTATTGACATGGAGGCTGGAGAGGAACCAGAATGGTCAACATTCGATGAACGCAAAAAAGGATCTCAAGCATTAAATAATGTCAGAACAGCGGTTCGGAAGGAAAGGGATGCTCTCCTAAATGCCATGAATCTTGAGGTAAAAGAATTCAGGCTTTATCCTAAAGGATGGTGGGATCCTCCATATAAGAATGAATTTTTACCTCCTCCCTATGAGATAGGTGGAAATAAATTAAAAATGAGGTACTTGACCGAAGATGTCCCATATGGCCTAGTCCCAGTTGCATCTATTAGTAGGATGTTGAAAGTACCTACACCTACAATAGATACAATAATTCAACTCGCATCGATAATAAATCAAACTGACTATTGGAAAGAAGGAAGAACTGTAGAAAAACTCGGAATAAATGGATTAAACATAGAACAGCTACATAGATATGCAAATAAAGGAAAATTATGAAAATAATTTAAATTTTATCTTCAAATACGAATAATATCAAAAAAAATTTTTTATTAATTTTCTGTTTTTTTAAACAGGCATATAATAAGGATGCGTGGCGTACGCATCATTATAATTTAAAAGCAAAAATCTAATATATTTTAACAAAATATTCTGATAATGTTTAAAAATGAAAATAACTGATGTGAGAACGATTTGTGTTTCTGTTCCTTTCGCTGTATTTGGGAAATTTCATCCAATGACTATGTGGTATGCAACAAGATACGCTAGCAATCATGCAATAGTATTCATTGATACCGATGAAGGGATAACGGGAATAGGAGAAACATGGCCTCGGAATGAGGCTGAAATATTAAAAACAGTCAAACCGAAGATAATCGGTTTAGATCCTTTGAATATTGAAAACATAACAACCATATCTATCAACAGATCAAGGGGGATATTACGTGGCGTTAGTCCAAGTTCAATTAGCGCTGTTGACTGTGCTCTCTGGGATATAATCGGGAAGGTCTGTAATCAACCTCTATACAAGCTATTAGGCGGGAAAGTGCATGATAAAGTGCGTTGCCGATATTGGATGTGCGAAAAGCCACCTGAAGAGCAGGTGGCCGAGGCTGTTAAAGCAGTAGAAAGGGGTTGGAAGGCCTTTAAAATAAAGATAGGGAAGGACCCAAAAAAGGATATAGAATCTTTAAAAATGATAAGAGATGCTGTTGGCGATGATATTGAGCTTGGATTTGATGTAAATGGAAGTTATAATCTTCCTACAGCAATCCGAACACTGAAGAAGATGGAGAAGTATGACCCGGCACATATAGAAGAACCAATCCCTGCTCTAGACTTCAAAGGTTATGCGGATCTACGGAGATCTACTAATATACCTATAGAGTTTCATTTGAATGGTCATTTGAGATTGGGCGATGTTATTGAGCTAGTGAATTTAAGAGCGATGGATTTGTTACACCTTAACCCTATGCAAAATGGAGGTCTAATATATTGTAATAAGATCTGTGCGATAGCAGAAGCAGCTGGAATACCTGTGACAGGTCAGAGCAGCGCCGCTGAGCTTGGACCAGCTAACGCCGAATTGCTACATTGGATCTCTTCGAATCCTGCTTTTTCGCGTACTAATGATAGCTCAACTCACCTCTTAGAACCACCTTCAGGTGACATAATCAAGGACGAGTTCAAAACAAAAAATGGTTGTCTAACTGTTCCAGAACGCCCAGGACTAGGTATAGAAATAGATGATGAAAAACTGAAAAAATACAATAAAATTTGGCGTACAAGTAAATATAAGGTTGAACAAGGACTTCCAAGAACAGACACATATTATTGGTGATAGTTAGAATATTTAGTTTTGAACCTACAACTCTGCAATTTAAATTATGATTTTCTTATTTAATGTTTATTCGTTAATAAAGACCCTAAAAAAATTAACGGCTGGTGCTCGCACACGCAAACATTTTTTAATTTAAAAATATTATAATTTTCGGATTAAAATGGCGAATAGTATAATGTTGATGGGGGTAGGAGATCTTGGATACCATATTTTAAATTTCCTAGCTATTACACCACGAGTAAAAAAGATCGTGGCTTCTGATATTAATGAACCAATCGGGGCTATGAAGACGCGCCATGCTAAATATGTAGCAGCTTTTCAAGGACTTTATCCAGATATTAGTTTTATTAAACTTGATTTAGCTGAAGTCGATGTTGTTGCAGATGTAATAAAAGAGGTTGGGCCTGAAGTAATATGCAATACTGCTATTTTATGGCCAACATATCTCCGTCCCCCAATATCAGAAGAAAAGCGAAAAATTCTCGAGAAAGAAGGCTATAAAGGACGCGCCCCTAGGATGTCAACAACCTTCTTTTGTGCTTTAAAGCTTATGCAAGCAGTTAAGAAATCTGGTATAAATACTCATGTTGTAATATGTAATTTCCCAGATTGTACAAATCCAGTTTTATCGAAGGGCTTTGAATTGACACCGGCATGTGGAGGAGGTAACTTGGATCTTATAACACCTTTAATCCAAGAAGCCTTCAGCGAAAATCTTAATGTGCCGATGATAAACGTGAAAGTTTTTCTTGTGGCTCATCATGCGTGGGGATATAATTTAGATTTCAAATTAGCGATTCCTTACTGGTTGAAAGTAGTCGTAGGAGGCGACGATGTTACGACTAAATTACCTCCAAAGAAGTTATTACCTGATCTTAAAAATCTTAGAATGAAATATTTTGCGAATAGAACCGGTCCCTTCGGAGAGGCTGCAAGATATCATCAGGCATTTATCGCGTCATCTTATGTAAAAAATATATTAGCTCTCTATTTTAATACAGGAGAGCTTACAAATGTACCCGGACCAGTTGGATTACCGGGAGGCTATCCGGTACGTCTCTCAGCTAAGGGCTGCGAGGTTAATTTACCGAGTGGCATATCTATAGAAAAAGCTATAAAGATTAATGAGGCCGGACAAAAATTTGATGGTATAGAGCATATAGAAGAAAATGGCACTATTGTTGCGACGGATGGATCTTATCTCGAGGCGAAGGATATTGAAGACACAGCTATAAAAATATTATCTATCCTAAAAAAATAAGTTAATTCGTACGTTTATTTAATAGTATATTTTTTAATAATATCTTCGTTAAGCTCTATTCCTAACCCTGGTTTTTTAGGTACTTCAACGAACCCATCTTTATCTATTTTAATAGGTTCACTAAGCATACAGTCCCTTGCTTCAGGAGTTAATGCAGGTGGATGATACGGATATTCCAACCATTGTATGTTTGTTGAGCCAATTACATGAAGGGTTGCAGCCATTCCAATTCCAACTCCGTTGAATTGTGGGACACATTCTCTACCATAAAGTTCTGCGAGGAGAGCTATCCTTCTAACCTCGGATAATCCAGTATGCATTACAGCCGGTTCGACTATATCGAGAGCTCCCTTCTCTAGTATTGTTTTATAAGTGTGAATACCAAACATACCACCACCCCCGGCAATTGGCGTATTTGTGGCATTACAAAGCTGGGCACACAAATCTGGGTTATTGAAATGAGGCAAAGGTTCTTCAAGCCATTCAACATCGTATTTCTCCAATTCCTTAGCAAATTTAATAGCAGTTCTTAAGTTATAGAATGGGGTTTCTCTCCAAGCCTTAACAACATCAACCATTAAACTAAAATCGTAACCAAGACCATTCCTGATAGCTTCAACAACATCTATAACATCTTTTGGATCAGGCCAATCAAAGCCGATATGAAGCTTCACACCCTTGAAACCATAATTTAATAGACTCTCAAAAAATTTTGTCCACTGCTCTGCACCCCAAAGGGGGTATGGTTCAAGGACAGAAGCCATTGCTTTTACTTTCTCTTGGTATGCTCCAAGTAGCTTATAAACTGGCAATCCTGCCTTTTTCCCAACGGCGTCCCATAGAGCCATCTCAATTGCACATGGCGCGCGCGCGCGCGGTCGTGCACGGAGTATACGCGCAAGTTTCTCTATAAAATAAGGCTCTATTATTTGGTTGACAAGGATGGGTTTCATGCTCTTCTCTATATATTTTCCCCAATCCGGATAGTGTACATCTTGTGCCCCTACACCGACAATCCCTTCATCTGTAAAAACCTTTACTAGTGTAAAGCTGATCGAATCTCTTTGTAACCAGCTAAGCGCTTTCCCTGTTGCCGTTCTGATAGGTTCAGATAAAGGTACTTCTAAGTAATTTACTTTTAAATCTACTATTTTCATTTTCTAGACCCAATAATAAATTACATACGAAATATATAAATTATTCAATACATACTAGCTCATGAGGCACATGTAAGTGTGTTCTAATGACGCTGCTCGTAAAAAATCGTATGCATATTTAGGGGGTAGTAATATTATTTAGGAAAGATAATACGCCTAAGGAGGAAGAAAAGACACTCGAAAAAATTGCAGATTTAATAATCAAATATGAAATGGATTTCTTGGCTACTTTTTTTTTAGAAAGTTCAATGCCTTTAATATATTTTTGGGGAGAGCTTAGCCGTATCTTCGTAAGTCCTTACTTATATTTAATAGGAATTAGTGGAGACGAATATATTTCTACATTAGAAAAACGTGAAAATATAAAAAAACTTATTAAAATGATAGAAGAAAAAAAGAAAGAAAAGAATTTTCATAAAAAAGATAAAAATGAAAAAGTTACAAAAAGGGATTGGAAAAAATTTTTACCTTTTTAAATATATTGCGCGCGATACCTATATAATATGCAATATAGGAAATTATATATACTTTACTATATTATTAAGTGTTCCAATGGACTCGATATTTATAGTGACTTCGCGCGCGCAGTTATTATAGCGACCTAGATATTCGGTCAATACAATTATGTCGCGCGCGCTTTGTATCCTCTCTGAACTAAACAAGAGGCGATGTGAAGCAAACCATATCCAACACATAAAGAATGTTGGATCGGATTTCTTTTAAGAAAAAAATTCACTGGCGGATAAATTAGAAAAACATCAACCTTCATAAGCTCACTTTAACCTAATATATCAATCGGAAAAACTATTTTATTAAAATTAGTAAAAAATGAAAAAAATGAGGGGGAATTCAGCCTTTCCATTTGATACTCTCAAGGACTTTTCTGTTTAGTTCTATTCCGAGACCTGGCCCCTTAGGAACTTCTAAGTATCCATTTTCAAATTTTAAAGGTTCATCTAATAAATCATTTATAGATGGATCAGGTAGAGACGTTCTATATTCCATCAAATCACCATCTGGCATCGAAGCCACCAATTGTATATTAGCCGCAACACTAATTACCGAATAGAAAGCATGCGGTATATCTGGAATCCCAGCTGCATAAGCAAGATCCGCAATCTTCTTTCTTTCCGAAAGACCACCATGTTGGCATACGTCTGGATTTACTACATCCACTGCTCTCCTCCAGATAAAATATTTTAGCATCTGATTTGTCATCTCTTCACCTGCCTCTATTGGTAGATCCACAGCTTTAGTTAATTTTAAATATCCTTCTATATCGCCTCGAGGGAGGGCATCCTCCCAGAATATCAAGTCATATTCCTCAAGTTTTCTAGCCATGCTAATGGCTTTAGGGACGCCACGAGGAGGGCCTCTGTCGCTTATCGCTAAATCTACATCCCACCCAATTGCATCCCTAATTTTATCTACGTATTTAATGTCCTCTCGTAAATTTTCTCCAAAGCCAATGAATTTAGCAAAAGAAATTTTTATTGCTGTGAATCCTTGTTCAATAAGTTCAGCAGCTTCCTTGCAAAGGGCTTCATGGGTTTTAGGAGTCATCCAAGGATGACTTGCATACGGTCTAACTTTGTTCCTGTAGCAACCTCCAAGAAGTTTACATGCAGGAACATCATATGCCTTTCCTGCCAAGTCGACTAAGGCTATATCTACACCACTTAAAGCTGCCATTCCTACTCCAGTATCAGCAAACCAACTGTAGTTGTGCATCTTATCCCATAAATATCGAAAATCTGTTGGATCTTCACCTAAAATGACACTTTTATAGCCATTCTCTATTATCTCTTTAACTGCTACACCAAACTCTCCATTTGTACCGCCACCAAATGCTTCTCCAATACCTGTTAATCCCTTATTCGTCTGTACTTCGACTAAGCAACTCATTGCTTGACCATTGCGGGCAAGCGGGGTCACAACAATGTCTGTGATTTTCATTTTTAGCAAATATTATTGTGTTTCCTTAAAATTTAAATTTTGCGCGCTCGTATACGTTGTATCATATTACAGAATATATTATTCATATGCGAGAGTAAAAAAGGTTTGAAAAAAGAGAGGATATTATGTAACTCATCTATCCAAGGAATAGTAGTTCTATGAATACTTTATTCAATGATACGATTATTTGTAACGAACGTGATATGAACTGACCAGTGAGTGCTGCTCCAAAGGTAACCATCATGATTGTTCGTCCAAATTTGGCAACATATCCAAATAGACCGGTATGCTCTCTCGTGAAAGTATAGTAAACCAGAGTTGATATGACGCCTATCAAAACTAATATTCTACTAACAGTAGTTAAAGCATCGCCGGGTACTACTAACGGATTCAAAACGCCGAGCAATTGCCCAATTAATTGTGCTTTGATAACTGCTCTTAATGCAACACCTGTACCTAACCCAACTAGTATAGCTAATGGATAACGAGTCAGCCAATTATAACCAACGAAGTATCTTAAAAACAACATAGCTCCTAAGATCAGAGGTATTAGTGGCTCGACGTTCCCTTCAAATACCGGAAAGACGACTGTATCTCTAATATACTGTATTGCTATTACAAATGAGTGCGCTGTTATTGCACCTATTACTAGATGCTCTGCTATTTGAAAGTATTTATTGTCATTTATTAAATATGTATATATCCCAATAACAAGGAATGCGCCA
Organism: Candidatus Helarchaeota archaeon; assembly: GCA_013375405.1. The sequence goes on along the minus strand of JABXJU010000097.1, from coordinate 2,807 downwards.
AGCCATACACCCGGATCAGTACTTATCGGCATCTAGTTCACCTCCTCAATTTTCTTTGTAAGTTCTCCTCTTTCACCAAGTTCCCCTATGTTTGCCAAAATCAGGAATATTATGAAGACGATGCCTTCTAATGATAGGATAGCCAAAAATTTAGTAGCTAGTCCAGGTTTATTTATCATCAATTCATATTGGGCTTCTCCGTCTACGCCATTAAGAAATGCTGGAACTGCTTCGGGCCAGAAACCGATGTTTTGAGGGACTACTCCTTTTGCCCATACAGCGTATATTGTTAATTTATAGGGCGCCCAATATTGTCTTATTAATGCACTAATATCAGAGCTATAGAGAGGAACCACACAATCTATATCTTCAGCACTCTTAACGTCTTTCATCATAGGAACATTTTCTAAAGGTGTTCCACGGAAATCTCTTGGAATAGTCGCATGTATGTCCTTTAAAAATGAGGCCATGCCTACTTCACCCCCTGGAAGGAGACCTAGGTTAACCCAATCTTCGCCATATGTTTTTTCTGGAAACTCCTTCAAGACTCTAAACATTGCTAGATCTGCCAATGGTGCCAGAGGTGTTACCCACATTATCTTACAATTTTTTCTAAGCAGATGCGTTGAAACTGCTTCATATCCGCCTTGTAACTCAGCAAACTCGTGTGCCCCATGTGAACATACGATAACAACAATGTTGCCTTCTTCTAGTGAATCTATTCCATTGTAGAATGCCTTAGTGCCTTCACTGATTTCTAAAGGTAAAGGCAATGGAATAAGTATTAAGGCAATTATGGTTACCATTACTGCGCCCTGTACGACCTTTCGGTCTAGCCTGCTTAATCGAAGTAAAAACTCATTAGCTCCCATACTTCGTACCTCCTATTCAGCTCCCATTAATGCCCCTCTTTCCTTTCCTAGCATCGTCCTGACACCTAATAGTAACTCGCCTAACGCAGCTGCCATTACTATTCCAACAGAACCTGCCTTCGATGGAAAGTCACCAATCCATGTTGTTAATGGACTAACTGGTGGAATGAGCGCTACACCGAGAGTTATTGCTCCTAAAGTAGTAATTACGAAAGTTAAGAACAAGGCGGCTGATTCTATATTCTTGACCCTAAAAGCCCTATAAGCTGTTGAGCAGAAGAAGAAAATGTGCATCGAGTTAAGGACTGTTGTTCCGACGACGTTCATATTGGAGAAAATGAACATATACGACTTTGAACTTTGTCCCCATATAGTGCCAAAAACCACGCCTGCTACAATAATTGCAAGAAGAATAAAGCTATTGAATGGCTCTCCATACCATACATCTTTTTTACTGAACATTCTTCTAATGTGATGGATAAATAATGAAGTTGCTCCAAAAATCATTGCAAAATTACCAATTATTGTGCCAGTTTTAAGAAACCAAGAACTTGCAACACCGACAATTGGTCTTGTCGCAGGTACGAAGTAATCAGATATTACAAGTAAAGCTAGTACGAATACTATGATCCCAGGAACTTGTTTTTTAAATATTTCTGACATTTCTATCCCTCTTACATATTCAAAAGAATTCTTATAATGTCATTACCAGCTGTAACTAACAAACTCCCCACCAAGAATGTGGCGATAGTCAAGAACTTTATTACATCTTCAGCTGCCAGGTGTGAGACGTTTAGAGGATCTTTTTCTATATATGCTTGACAAGCATATAATTCTTCTCCAATAAGGGTATAGTCGGCTACAACGGCTATCACTGGTATTTGTACCATTCTGGCGGTACCTCCAATGGTCATTGCTCCTCCTATCTTTGCGGACTCAAATAGAGGTAGGTTTGCCCCCCAATAAGCGCCCACCCCTACCAATGCACCAACATTCCTTCTCATATTTACTCCCCAAACAGACAATCGGTATGCCTGTCCAGGAATAAAGTGCCAATTTTCATCGGTAAGGACGGAGGCCTTTCCTTCCAAGGTATAAACTTCCCTAATTTGCTCCATAGCAAGTGCCATTGTTTGTGGATTCTCAAATGATGCTATCATAGGGGCATCTAACTCCGCACATTTCCTCGCCGTATATTTCATAACGGTTAAACCAGCAACTGTCATCGGTCCATATATTCCATAGATAGGGGCTTGTCCAGGGTTTAAGTGACAAGTCCTGCCCATCTCTACGCATCGTAGAACTGCCTCATCGATTACTTCAAGTGCGGGCATCCTTCTAATTTTCGGTAGTTTTCCCTGACTCGCTCTGTATGTGAAATAATAAGCTACAATTATAGTTAACACTGTAATAACGAATGCTGAGATTTTTCCCGATTCGATTATCATTGTGTTTGATATTTAGTTTAATAAATTATATAAATTTTTTCAACAAATTACATTTATAAACTATTAAGGCATAGGCAACGTTCGCATTAATCAGTTTATGGCAGTGAACAGCTTAAGAAGCGTGTAAAGACCATCTCCAGTTAAATCACAACCCAGAAATACACTTGAACAGCAGACGAGGAGGACAGATGGCCACCCCCAGAAGCCCACTCGGGGACATCTTTTACGCGCAGGCTAGTTTAATAATTAGGTTAAAAATGGTTTTAATTCTCATCTTACGATTTGAGGACACGAAATGGGCGTACAACGACCCCTGATCTCCTTGCAGAAGCCCCCTTTCTCACGCCTACAGAAACGACGCAATCCCTCAAAGGAGACCACCACCGACCCCATGGAAGGATCTGAGAGTGCGGAGACCACCTTCTCAGCTCCTTTAGACAGCCTGTACGTGAACAGTGGCCTCCCCGGGCCCTTCCGGGGCCTCTTG
>JABXJU010000369.1 GCA_013375405.1 Candidatus Helarchaeota archaeon | reverse complement strand
AGTGATCGATCGCTGCATTATCGGAGGCGTTCACATTATACGTGAAATCGGTCCCAACGGAAACAACTTGGTTTTGGGGTGGTTCATCCCATGTAGGGTCTTCATTGTCTGGGAGTATTCCTCCATCTATAATATTCCAATTAAATCCCCCATCAGCCGTGCTATTTGTGAGTTTTTCTCGGGCAGTGTCAGCAGGTCCATTAGGGGTATATTGTGAACTACCTGCATGAAAATTCACGTTACTCTTTAAATTCAATTGAGACCATCCAATGAGCAAACTATCGTAATTAGGCGTGGATAAACCCGCACCCTCGAACATCAATTCCATACCTAGGAAAGATTCGACGCTAGACACGTCCCAGCTCCCAATATTTTGGTCAAATAAGACGGCATTTCTGAACATCCGCCGCATATCCATAACACCTGAGACATCCCAGTTGCCGATATCTTGGTTAAAGGAAGCGGCATTTTGGAACATCGACCCCATGTCCCAGACACTTGAGACATCCCAACCGCTGATATCTTGGTTGAACGCAGAAGCACCAGAGAACATTCCCCCCATAACTGTCACGCTCGAAACATCCCAGCCGCCGATATTTTGGTTGAACGCAGAAGCACCAACGAACATAGCGTCCATATTTGTAACTCCTGAGACATCCCAGCCGCTAATATCTTGGTTGAAGGAAGTGACACTTTGGAACATGCGGTCCATAGTTCCGACACTAGACACGTTCCAGCCGCCAATATCTTGGTTGAACGCAGAAGCGTCACCGAACATTTCACCCATGTTTGTCACGCTCGAAACATCCCAACCGCTGATATTTTGGTTAAAGGAAGCGGCATTCCAGAACATCGACCGCATGCTCATAACACCTGAGACATTCCAGTTCCCAATTGATTGGTTGAACGTAGAAGCACCATAGAACATAGAGGCCATATTTATCACGCTCGAAACATCCCAGTTACTGATATCTTGGTTAAAGGAGCCGAGATATTGGAACATCGCCGCCATGCTCGTAACACCTGAGACATCCCAATTACCAATTGATTGGTTGAACGCAGAAGCAGATCGGAACATAGAGGACATGTCTGTCACGCTCGAAACATCCCAGCCGCTGATATCTTGGTTGAACGCAGAAGCACTAATGAACATAGAGGACATATCTGTCACGCTCGAAACATCCCAGCCGCTGATATCTTGGTTGAAGGAAGCGGCCCATGCGAAAGTGCCACTCATACTTGTAACGCTAGACACGTTCCAGCCCCCGATATCTTGGTTGAACGCATCAGCACCACGGAACATATAGGACATGTCTGTCACGCTCGAAACATCCCAGCCGCTGATACTTTGGTTGAACACATCAGCATTACGGAACATATAACTCAAATCTGTAGTTCCTGTTAAATTGGGTGCATCGGTAGCAAAAATTTCAAGATTAGCACACCCATAAAAGTACGCGTTATCATTTCCCAACCTTAGGTCCCCCCACTGCTGAATATCAAGAAGTTTAAGCCGATCGCCACCGTTGTTAAACCTCCATCCAATCAAGGTACCCGTTATATTGATTGTATTCGTTCCTGGCACGGAATAGGTATGCGTCACTTCCGTCTGGTTCCAGCTCGTGATGGTATCGTTTGAGCCATCACCCCAATCCACATAAAAATTATAGGTCCCCGAGGCAACCAAGGGTAACCTGGTTTGATTCGAGGAACTAGATCCGGATGATGTTCGTGTCGTATCCCACGTGGAAATAAAGGAATCTGAATTACTTGCGCGAAGGGTCATTTCATTTGAAGGTTCACGATTATGCCATTCATTGTCATCAATTAGTTTTTTACTAAAATTTTGTAAAAATAGTAACAAGTAGCTAGAACATATTAGAAAAACGAAGGATACAGTTATAATCATTATTTTTTTAGTTTTATTCATTTAAATTCCTTCTCCTCATTGATAATAAGATTTTTTTAATTATATTTACGACATTTTTATGTTTATTATAAAAAAATATCAAAGTTATATGATTGATCTAATTCTTACATCTCATTGAAATACTTTTTAAGTTCTTTGTTAAGAGTTACTCACCTCAGCTTGGAAGACCTGATCAAGACCTTCATGGGCAATAATCTAGGTTCGACCATAAAAAATTAAATTATTAAGAGGGGCGCAATATCGTTCGAACTGTAGCACTAAAACTTATAAAAATTTATAAAAAGTTGTAAAAATCTATCCCACGAAGTGCGCAAATTGGAGAAATGCGCAAAAGATCCCAAGAGTTTAAATAGGAAGGGGACGTTTACCTAATTAACCGCACTCATTCTCTTGGTGCGGGCGTATTACTTAAAGAACGCTTGAGTTTCAGGAAGTATTTCCCCCCGTTCCCAGCGGTTGTTCGCACAAGTCGGGGACGTTATAAAGCCCCGTTTGAACCCGAGCA
>JABXJU010000096.1 GCA_013375405.1 Candidatus Helarchaeota archaeon | reverse complement strand
CAAAGGCACAACCTGCAGGACCTGCGCCTGCGATAATAATATCGGTTTCTTTCATGATCTTCACGATTAATATGTTATTTAGATTGTTTCCCGGTCTTTTATTTCTTTATCCTTTCTTCTCATAATGCTTAATTAAGAAATGGAATATTTAATTATTGTGAGTATCTAAAAGCATTTTAAGATTTGTATATTAAGTTCTTTTTTCCGAATCCAATAAAAGATTTTATGACTGTAAAATAGGGAAAACTTATAATTCAACGGTTCCAGCTTTAGAAAAGAAAGACTAAATTGTGAAAATTATATGATTCCCAAAGTAGATTTAAAGGTGGTATTCACTCGGCTTCAAGAATTTAAAAACGAAGGGAAAAAGATATTAGGGATTTTTCCGCATTCTCTCATTCCGGATGAATTGATTTATGCAGCAAATGCTATCCCTGTTAGATTAATTTTAGGAGGCGATGAATATGCCGCCACTAAAGGAACCGAATATATGACCCAAGCAACTTGTCCATTTGCACGCGGCTGTATTGGATATTTTGATCAAAAGGTCCCAATCTATACTTTAATTGATGGACTAGTTGGAGGAAATTTTTGTAATGGGGATCTTATCGCATCAGAAATCATCACGAAATTTTTTAACATTCCTTTTCTCAAAGTGACATTTCCCACGACGACAGAATCTTTTTCTCTTAAATTTTTACAACACGAGTATATAGATTTTAAAGAGAAACTTGAACAATTTACAGGTTCTCAAATTACTCATGAAAAGCTCATATCTACATTTGATAAATATAATACCCTTCGTGAAGCTTTCCAAAAAATCAATCTTCAAATAAAAAATACAACTTCATCATTAAAAGGTGACGATTTACAAAATTTGATGCACCGGTTTTTGCTTCTGGGACCAGATGAAATACTTCAGTTTATTAATGATTTAAAGATAGAAAATGTGGAGCAATCCAATAATAAGATTCCTATACTTCTTTCAGGTACTGGAATCGCACTTGGAGATGAATTAATCCATTTTATTGAGGGATTTGAAGCCATAGTAATGATTAATGATACTTGGTCGGGTATACATTTTTATCGCGAAAAATTAGAGCATGATCCTAATGATGATCCCATGGCTACTCTCGCTAAACATTATTTATTAAAGAACGAATCATCGCGGATGGTCCCTAACGTTCGCCGGCTTCCTCGGGTTTTAGAACTAATAAAAGAATATAATATCAAAGGTGTCATAGACCATATTTTAAAATTCTGCGATCCATACATTGCTGATTATAAACGGTTTAAAGAATCGCTCCAAGATGCAGAAATTCCAGTTTTACAATTAGAGCGAGACTATTCGACAAGTTTGGAGCAGCTAAAAACCAGAATCGGAGCATTTTTTGAGATGATTTTATAGGGGAAATTGTGAGATGAGTCAAGGTAAACGAATGAAGGATATTCTTTTCCAAAAAAACTTTTTGAAGTTAACTATCAAATTTTTTTCCGGAAAAAAACAACTTAAAACTGCTAAATCCTTACGAAAAAAAATAATCTCTATGCCATTACCAGTGGGAATTGAGTTGGTTCTTGCAGCAGATGCAATGCCCATTTTCCTTTGCCGAGTAGGGGATTACTCGAGTCTAACGTTTCTACGAGCTGCAAGGTTATATCAAGGTATATTCGGATGGAATCTACTTTCAAGCGGGCTTCATTTCTTACGACCGTTTTTGGGGGACCAGTTCTATTCAGATGTCATCGATCAATTCCTAACAAACTTATACAGCAGCTATGAAAAGTATATTGAAATAGCAGAAAATCAAGGAAGTCCTTTAGATAGTTGCTTTGGAACGCGAATCCAATTAGGGGCAACTTGGCCTCGATTGAGTCAGATTCACGGAACCTTTGGCTATGGATTACGATGTAACTGGTTTTCAAAAGTTTTTGAAGAGATTGGAGAAAAAAGTCCCACAATTCTAATGGAGATTCCCAATGTCTTTGAAGGACATGGCGAGGAAATGATGGTTGATAGTTTAAATCAAATTATTGCAAAACTAGAACAAATAACCGAACGAACGATAACAAATGAAAAACTCCGAAAACAAATAGAACTCGTAAACAAGATACGTAAGAGTTATTTGAAAGTTTTAGAATTATGGAGTATGGATAGAATTCTAGTATCTCCTCTTTCTTATTCAAATTTACTTTCAATGCTGCATATTGCGTTTTCTGATTGTTTAGGTGATCCTAAATTTTTGAGTCAAGCGCTTCAACAATTAGCAAAAACCTTCGAGAAAATCCCTCGGACAGGAGGGTACGATACGACATCGATGCCTAAATTAATAATTGTAAATGCGCTTGGTGGTTATGAACCGCATCTACCTGAGATCCTAGATAATCTAGGAGGACGGCTCCTCGTAGCAGATTGGGATGTCTTTCACATGTTAGACCCTATTGAAACTACAGGGGATATTCTGAGGAATTATACCAGAGCTCTTCTTAAATTTGAATCCACTTGGGTAGATAACTCGACACTAGTTGAAAATTATATTTCAGTTGCATCCAAATACAATGTTGATGGTATCCTTTTCAATAATATGTATGGTTGTAAGAGTATAACTCCATCCCTACGCTTATTCAAGGAACGATTACAGGACTCCGACCTTGCCTTAGTCGATATTGGGTTCCAAAACATAGGCGATAATATCGAACAAGTAAAAATACGGATCGGGGCAGTCTTAGAACTAATCCGGGAACGCAAGGAATAATTCATTTAGATTTTGCCATAAAATTGAAGACATCCTTAAAAACAAACATATGATAACGCAATTTATCAGTCATTTTCTTCCATTCTTTAGAAAGATCTAATTTTAAATATGTAGGAACTGGAACTGGAGGATTTTGAAGGAGTAATTCTATTTTTCTATTCTGGGTAATTAACTCTTTTGAGATCATCTCAAGTTTTTTCTTAACCATATCTGCTTTTGAGTAATCCTGACTTTTTTGGATTCTATTCAAATGTGGTTCTAAACTCTTAATTCGAGCCAAAAAATCTTCAAATGTCATGTTAAAAATTGTTTTCGCAGTAAGAAGAAATTCCTCTCGAACTTTCTCTTCCTCTTCTTCCATTATTATTGGACGATCCGGATATTTCCGTGTCAATTTGAATTTCGTTGATAACTTTTGTCTGTTTATCCGCGTTTGGAAAATAAGTTCGCTCATCTTCTTGATAACGAATTCTACATTCAAGCCGGTCTTAAAAGATACTTCATAGTAACCTTGTAATTTGTTTGTATTAACAAAATTTTCAATTCCAGTATCTGAAACATCCTTTAGATGAAAGAGATCTGACTTTGTACCAATAAGAAATATGGGAATATTTGGGTCAGAATCATGGCGATGAATGAACTCGAGCCAATCTTGAAGTTTTACAAAGGTATCTAACCGTGTCAAATCGAATAATAATAAGATTCCTGAGACGCCTTTCATATAGTGTGGCTGAACAGTTTTATATCGCTCTTGTCCTGTGAAGTTCCACACAACTAAAGTCGTTTCTACGTTAATGTTTTTCAAAATTTTTACAGCAAATGACACCCCATAAACTTCTTCATGCAACTGTTCTAAATTGCTCTCAAATCGTATACTGCAATATTTATTAAATTCACTCTTCCCGACTTCAGGCTCACCTAGAATATTAATTTTGAATTTGTAATGGGTTGCGATAGCACGTCCCTCAATTTCCGAATTCTGTGATTAATAATAAGCAGTCGTATATATTAGTTCTTCTTTTTATGAAACTTTACATTCCTTTTTATCTAAGAACTTTTAAATAGAAGGACTTTCACATAAGAAAGCTACTGAACTAAATCCATGACTTTTATGGAGTACTGAATATGTCTAAAAAATCGAAACCTAAACATATCAAGAAATTAATGGTTATCGCGGTGGTTTTATTATTTGCATTCATGTTTTATCCATCAAACGTGGTTCAAGCAGCGGATGATGACGGCGATGGGCTTGATAATCTTATAGAAGACTGGTTACTTAGACGATATTCGCCAATACTTCATTTTACATCAGGAGAGAACTTCTACCCAGTTGATGCGAACCATTCCATTGCGATATCTGAACTATGGCATTGGAGTGGTGTACTCAAAGTGCAGGACCCCGATCCAACTGAAGGAACGCTTACAGGTCCTAGTAGCGACCATTTTTTAAAAAATAAATTAGGGAGCTACGAAAACATTCGGGATAATTATAAGGCGAATGAGGCGCTTCTCGGTTATAAAGTGTATGGCCACGTTAGAGATTATTCCGGCTACAGATTCGTGCAATATTGGTTCTTTTATATTTACAATGATGGTTCCGTTAATCAGCATGAAGGGGACTGGGAAATGATCCAAATAAAGCTGGATACTAGCACTAATACACCCATTTCAGCGCAATATTCCCAGCATCATAGTGGAGAATCAGCAGTATGGGGAGATGTGGAGAAGACAGGCGAACAACCACATGTTTATATGGCACGTGGCTCTCACGCCAATTATTTCCGTTCTTATCAGGGAAAAGTTGGGTTTGAAAATGATGAGGTAGCCGCTGATGGAAAGGTTTTAAGTAATACGACATATACTCTTGAAAATCTCGGTGAACAGGGAATCCCATTAAATGGAAATGTGTGGATTAATTGGGAAGGCAGATGGGGTAATTGGGAATACCTACCGGATGCTGAAATAGGCTTTGCAGGTCCACGCAGTCCAGGATGGGGTGAAAATCAAGAAAAATATTCTGATCCAGCTACATGGGCGAGTAGTTTATTTATTGTCGATAGTCTTTGGTTTGCACTCTGCTGGTTTATGTATTATCTTTTATACATTATCCTGGTCATTATAGGCTTGCTCATCCTTCGTAAGATCTATAAGATATACAAAGTCAAAAAGGAAGGCGGACTAATGGTAGGTAAGGTGGTCAAAACGAGGGCTGGTGTTGGCATTGCCATAGGATTCGTGGCGATAGGCTTGACAGTATATGCGCTCTTTGTACCTTGGTATTCAGTCCTAGCCGATATTGCTTCACCAACAGTTACTACAGCAGGAGAAGTGTTCCTTATTGATGGAATTGATGGAGTGCAGGTGAACTTCTTGGTAACAGGTACTGGTATGACACCGTTGTTTAGCTTAGGAATTCCATTTAGCCTTATAGTGGGTGCAGGTATAGTTTTTAATATGCTCGATATAATTGGCGTTAAAGATCCGAAGAAACTCGGCAATGGGTACCTTAAGAGCGGGGTTTTCTTTATTATTTTTTTGGGTTTGCTACTACTTTTGATGACACAATTTGAAGCTATAATGTATGCGTTTGCTCAAGGAATGACCCTCCCCCCCGAAGCCATCGAAGTTGCACAAGCGATATCCCAATCACCTTTCGCAGGAGCAGTTACAAAAACGTTCTATAGTGGCACAGTCTCAATTACATTTATCTGGGGATTTGCCATTGGTGGAATGTTACTGCTAGCCGCTGCCATTATTAAAATACTCGCTGGACTTATCGTCAGATCTGCACCAAGTGATTTTGCTTGATAGTTCCATACCTTCCTCCTTTTTTTTATTTACAATATTTTGATCTGTAGATGCAAGAAAATTAGAATAGACTAAAATGAACTACGAATGAAAATGGAAGAAGAATTTCATCCGTGGCGAAGAAAGAAAGATGGAATTATAAAGAAATACTATAGGAAACTGAAAACTAGACGAAGATAGGCACCGAAATACCACCAATCCTACTTTTGGAGGGAAAAGTTCATCATCTTCCACAATTTGCATGGATCAGACTTTAAACGAGGAGGTAGTATCGAGTTCTGTTAATTTAAAAATCATTAAACATTTCTTTTGCTGTCTGAATGATTTCCAGCGCTTTTCTACATTTATTCATTCTAATATACATATGAACTAAGGCTTTGAGGGAGTTATACGCTGAAACATCATCATTCCGCTTTAATGCACGAATGGTAAATTTAGAAGCTCGATTAATTGCGCCAGTTAAATCAGCTACTTCAACCATCTAATTATCACCTTTCTATAATTATCACAAAAATTATCGTCCCCTCCAAAATAAAATCGAAGAATATCCGCGTATTATTTTTAGGCATCAAAAAGGGCGGAACCAAAACTTCAATAACAAAAAAAATAATTCTTGGTACAATAATTTCTATTTATAAAGCGAGTTTTATCCAAAATTTTGAGGTTTTTTTTTAATAAAACGATCAGTCTTTTTATAAAATTTAAGAATCTATGAGAGTAAAGCTCAAATAGATATTTTCAATTTTTGGCTTAGAATCCCAATGTGTGATAGTATGGTCAATTTGGACAGGCTTTTTTTCCCTGAACACGTGTGTTTAATTGGAGCCTCGGAGGCGGCTTTGAGAGGAGTCACACCGTATCTTTTCGCGTTGAAAAAAGTGAATTTTAACAAACCGATTTATTGTGTAAATAGAAAAAAGAAAAAAGTCATGTATGGATTAGACGCATATCCAAGTATCTTGGATGTTCCAGGGGATATTGATTATGCGATTATTGGAGTACCGGCAGAAGAAGTTCCTCAATTAATTAAGGAGTGCAGTCAAAAAAAGGTTAAATATGTCACAATATTCACGGCAGGTTTTAGCGAGCTTGGTACAGAAAAAGGAGAAAAATTAGAAGCGGAACTCATGAAAAATGTAACAAATAATTTGCGAATTATCGGTCCTAATTGCCTTGGCCCATATTGTCAAGAAAGTAGATTAGTAAATACAGAAATTTTTGAAATAAAAGAACGGGAGGGGCATGTTGGCTACATTTGCCAATCAGGCGGGCATACAAGTGCATTTTATTTCATAGGGGAAAATAGAGGATTCCCTTTTAACAAAGTCGTAAGTATCGGAAATCAATGTGATTTAACTATCCAAGATTTTATCGAATATTTCACTACTGATCCCAAAATTGAAGTCATTTCTTGTTATATCGAACAAGTGAAGAAATCCACACAGTTTCTAGGGATTTTAGAAGAATCAAGTAAAAAAAAGCCAATCATTTTTTGGAAAGGGGGGCACACAATAGAAGGGGAATTAGCTGCGGCCTCACACACCGGAGCTATGAGTTCGTCATATGAAATCTTTCAATCGGCAATCAAACAACACGGAGGAATTATTACCGAAAGTATGGAAGAAATGGCGGATTTAACACTCGGAGCCCTTTATCTTGCTCCTAAAAAGTTGGGGAAAAATGTGGGATTAGTAGTTGCGGGTGGGGGAGCCAGCGTTGAGCTTACAGATGAAGTTGCGAAATTAGGGCTGAACGTTCCGGAATTAAGTCTAGATACACGCGAAAAAATACGGGAGCTTATCCCAGAAGTAAATACATACGATAGAAATCCTGTAGATCTTGGCATGTACGGCTGGTTTGTATCGGTATTTTCAAAATTAATAAGATATATAGCAGAAGATCCAAAGATCGACATTTTAATATTTCAGTTCATGACCGAACGCGCTCCCCAATTTGCAGAACGATTAAATGATCGACATATAGAAAAATCCTTTTTAAAGCGGATAAAACGCGTGGTGAAAACAGTCTCAATCCCCTTCATTTGTATTCTCCCGAATTTTAATATCATCGATCCGGAAATAACAAAAATCCGAAAAGCGTTTATTGATGAACTAACTAATATTGAGGTTCCTCACTTTCCTTCTACTTACCGAGCGGCAAATGTAATTTCAAAACTAATCGAATATCAGAAATTCTTAGATAAGTAAGTTTTACGATAATTATTTTATTAAAGAACCAAGTTTGGTGGCTTCAGCTAAAATATAGCGAAGTTCGAGGCGTGTAAAGCCGACTAATTTATTTTCTTTCCTCAGGAACTGTTCTTTTTTGAGGAGGAGGGAATGGCTTTCTTTATAAAGATAAACGGTAATTTCCTTCTCTTTAACTTTATGTTTGATTTTGATTTGAGGACAAAAAGCAACCAATTCTGTTGTATTGTTTCGCTCATAATTTTCAAAAAACCCTATGTTAATGTAATTTATCCGACCTTTACCACTGATTTCTGCATATAAGTTTTCTTTATCAATATGGTTTATAATTTCATCCAAGGACTCGTCTTTTCGGTGGATTACATCTATTAGCAAATTCACTAATTTATTGGGTGGTTTTTCAAAAACAATCTCGTTCTTAATAAATTCCATGGAATTCCCTGAGGACTAAATCCGAAGATAACAATGAATTAGTTATATTTATTATCTTTGTATTTTGAATTTTTATAAGTTCGTAATCTCTAGATATTATACTCAGGTTTTATTCAAAAGGTGGTTTAATTTGGATAAAGAAAAACGCTGTAAATATTTATTTTTAATTGCTGCAATTTGGAACTGAGCAGTAGCATTAGTAGTATTTTTTATGTCTGTCTTTATGCTGGATCTTGCTGTTTTTATTGATATATTTTTTCTTAGGGGATATTAATATTTTTGCAGTTCTGTTGGTACTTGTGGATTTTGTGTTTGGATGTCTCTTTCTTGAGTTTTTAATTAATTATAAGACTCTACGGGAATAAAGATTATTTTTATAACTATTGCAAACGTTCTCAAAGCATGTTTACTTTTTATAATTTTTTTCAAACTAAAGTATGGCATGATTGGAATACTTTAGTTAGGTCAAGAATATGCTAAGAAAATGTATAGAATGTCCCCATTATGTTCGTGAAATTCAGCTCGGCCAAATGACTTTGCACCATTATTGCAACTATCATCAACTTCCCTATGTCTTTTTAAAAAATCACGGATTATTGAAAAAATGCCCCACTATTTCACTTGAGGCACAAGTCAATCCTCAGGAAAGTCGTGTTTAAATCAAGCAAGTATGGATTTGCAGTCTCACGGCTTGAAAAGCCTAACTTTGTAGCCATTCAGCAATGGCATCCCAGATAATATGTCCAATTCATTTGAACTGGTAAGCTTGTTAATGTTATCACCAGGGTGTTTATTAGCAAAAGAGAGCTTGGGATTCTTGTGACCCCACCCATGAGGGTAGCAGACAACCCCTGTCATAATATTATCTGTTAATGAAATAGGGACCTTTACCAAGCCAAGTTCATTTTCGAGAATGACCACATCATCGTTAATTAAATTCAAGCGTTGTGCATCATGAGTGTTTATCCAGAGTTTTGGTTCATCTTTTTTCGGCCATAGAGTTTTCACGTTATGTAACCAGGAGTTTGAAGTTTTAAGAAGTCTCCGCCCGATTACGAAGAATTCGTTGTCTTGTAGTTTATATTTAGGGTTATTGGCGGTCCTTAAGTTGAGTTCAGATTTGCATAGTTGTATTTGTTCCTCAATTTGAGGATTTAAGATAGGAATTTTCTTGTTTTTAGTCTGCAAATATTTCTTGAGTACACCATACTCATTTTTATTAAGCAAGATCGTTCGTTCTTTCATAATTTTTTTCAGAGTGAATGCGTTGGAGGACAGGTATGGAAATCGGCCTTGAAGAATTTGGCCTAGGAACAATAAGAGCCTAATTAATATCGCTGGATTGAATTTTTTCTTTACAAATCGGTAAATTTTTATGATGCTATCAAAAAGTGTATTGTTGAACGCTGTTAGGTTCATCAATCTGATCAAACTCAATAGAATTTCCCATTCAGCCTTCGGGCCGTATTTATCAGGTGTTATCACCGCCTCATCGTATTCGATATGTGGGACGAGTTGATAATTGAGGTTAAATATTGCATGAAAATTAGGATTTTCCAAGACCGTTCTAACTGGAAGGATGTAATCCGCGGCAGCTGATGCAGTTTCATTTATATAAAAATCGAGGATCACGCAGAGCTCTAATTTTTGTAGAGCCTCTTTAAATTCATTCGAGTTCGGAGAACTTAATATCGGATTTCCAGCTGAAATAATTAGGGCGCGGACGTTTCCTGCTAAAATTTCTCTTGCTAACGTTCCCAAAGGAAGGGCGCCTATAACTTCAGGATAGTTCCCAATACGACTGCGACGCTTATCATAAGAACCTAATCCAATAAGGCCCCCAAGTTGAACGACATTAACGATATTTTTTCCGAAAATTCTTCCTCCAGGTCTATCTAATTTACCCGCAAGAATATTTAATACCTCAATGGCCCAAGCATTGAGCGTGCTGAAGGTCGAACCGCAAATTCCCATTCGCCCATAAATTAACGCGCGTTTAGTATTGACAAACTTACGGGTAAGATCATAGATTTTTTCAGCGGGGATTTTACAAATCTTTTCGGCAAGTTCTGGCGTGAAATCAGTAACAAAATCTTTTAATGATTTATAATTAGTGCAATGGGCTGCTAGAAATTCCTGGTCTGCCAAATTCTCTTGTAAAATAACATTGATCATTGATAGAAGAAGGAATATATCAGTATTTGGAACAATTGGTATGTAGTGTTCAGTATCATCTGCATAAAGCTGTGCGGTCTTATTTTTTCGAGGATCGATAACGTAAATTTCACCGCCACGCTCCAGAAGCTCCTTCATAACTTTATTAACATTCGCACAAGTAGCTAAGCTCAAATGGGTGACTGCAGGATTTGAACCAAGAATAATGAAAAGGTCCGTATGCTGTAAATCGGGGATGGACATGACTATGGGACTACCGTACAGGAAATATTGGGCAACGAAGTGATTGTTATTATCGACGGAAGCAGCGTTATACATGCTCTTGCTTCCCAATCCATCCAAGAATCCCGATGCAAACAAGCTGTGCGCATAATGGTGAAGGGAATTCGTGCCCATATAATATGCGACGGAGTGCGGCGAGTATTTTCCACGAATTTCCATTAGTTTTTCCGCAATTTCGTGTAAAGCTCGTTTCCATGAAATTGTCACAAAGGTGTCATTGATGCGTTTCAAAGGTCTCAGCACGCGATCTTCATCATAGGTCACATCCTTCCAAGCAATCCCTTTGGGGCAGAAATATCCTTTGCTGAGTGGATGATCTTTGTCTCGTTTAATGGACAGGACCTTGTTGTTCTTAACCTCAATGAGTAATCCACATCCAGAATTACAGGTTGGACATGTGAATTTCCTGAAATCGCTTACTGGATCTTTCTTTATTTTTATCACCTTAAAATTAATAGATTTGTAAGCAGAAAAGACTGTGATCGTACATAGCAATTTTTTCGTAAGCTCACTAATAAACCATTTGTCTTTCAGTATCTTAGGTTTCCAAGTTGCGAAGTTTTTTAAATGATATAATCCAATTCTACTTTCATATGAATTTATGAAACATGAAAGGACGGTAGATGTATGCTAGTATTAAAAAATGAATCTATAAAATTAGAAAGCAAATCAACCAAAGAAATGCTTACAGAAGAACGCAAAGTTTTTTTCGATGACAATATCTCGAAAGCTTACGCTTTTTTGCGAGGGTATGAGTTACGGTTTGCGGGGAATCAAGATCATGAAATCGCTGAGATAATAGTGAAAGTAGATGTAAAAAATGAACATATAGATGGTAAAGAAGTTGATATTAAGGTTTCATTGGCAATCCGAGATAAAAAGTCGTTTAGCGGAGGACTTTTTGATGACAGATACGAAGGAACCGTTTACTTTACAGTTCTTGGCCTATTACAGGGAAGAATTAAGGAAATGACCATGAAATTTGAATAGAATTATATTATTTCTAACCTTTTTTTTATTCAAGGTCTTTAGTTCATAAATGGAATTACCTAACCTAATAGATGATAATAATTATATTACAATAAAATCTGATTTAAAAGAAAAATTGCTAAGATGGTACTTAAATACAAGCGATAATCCGCATTGGAAAAAGAAACGATATCTTTAGACCGATTGAGTGTAAAAATATTTCATATTCAACTTTTATCAATGCAAGCGAATTGATTATAAAGATAAATTTCCTTATTAGATAAAAACTCAGTATAATCCACATAAGTCGGAGATATTCAAGAAATGAATGTTATTTTAATTCTTCTTGATAGTTTAAATAGATCCTACATTGAACCTTATGGAAATCAAATTGTGAAGACTCCAAATCTTAAAAAAATCGCTGAAAAAGGTGTGGTTTTCACACATCACTTTATCGGCTCAGCACCATGCATGCCTGCTAGAAGAGAACTATTCTGTGGGCGAAAAAATGAGTTTCTGTGGAAATTTTGGGGGGCGGTTGAACCCTTTGATCGCCTTTTGCCAATTGAGGCAAGAAATTTAGGTGCTGTAACTGCATTGGTCACTGATCATTATCATTACTGGGAACCTGGAACGGGTGTTCATGGCTACCACGAAAACTATTCTTATACCAATTTAGTTCGGGGCCATGAATTTGATGCCGCAAGTAGCGAACCACTTGAAGATCCGGAAGATTTTCCAAATTGGGTAAAAGCATTTCTAAAATGGAGAAAGCCTGTCCAAATAATGGCTCACTACTATAGAAATGTTAAACATTTTAAAGATGAAAAGGATTTCCATGCCCCAAAAGTAATGCAAGCTGCGTGTGATTGGCTAGATAAGAATCACCATCATAAAAAATTTTTCTTACATGTAGAAAGCTTTGACCCTCACGAACCCTGGTATGTGCCCGAACCGTATCGGTCCATGTATGGCCCCTATAATGAACATTTTACGTGTTGGCCTCCCTATCAATCTAAAAAAGCACTGAATACATTTTTTGAACAAGCCTCAGAAGAAGAATTAGAATTCGTTAGAAACCAATATCGCGGTAAAGTCACAATGGTTGATAAATGGCTCGGCAAAATCTGGGACAAAATGGATCAATACAACTTATGGGAAAATACGTGTGTTATTGTCACTACTGATCATGGGCATGCCTTGGCAGAACCCGATAAAAAAATTAAACAATATGGCAAAGGGCATCCAATTTTTGAAGATGTCAGTAATATCCCTTTAATTATATATCACCCGGATGTAAAAGGAAAAAAAAGAATAAATACGACGTTTTCGACCATCGTTGATATTCGAGCCACTATATTAGATGCATTAGGCAGTAAAACTGATGATAAAATATTTGTCGATGGAAAGTCATTAATTCCAATCCTTAAAGGTGAAGTAGAAACTATACGAGATCATGTTCTTTATGGAATTTTTGGAGCTGGGGTGAATTTAACTACATGGGATGCGACTTATATCAGGGGGTTTAATGTGAGCAAACCTTTATATTGTTATACAGCGGCATACCCCCTGTTTTTATCCCCTTCTGTTATTAGTGGCTTTTCCGAGCTTTTTGGTCTGAAA
Organism: Candidatus Helarchaeota archaeon; assembly: GCA_013375405.1. The sequence goes on along the minus strand of JABXJU010000096.1, from coordinate 2,173 downwards.
ATAACTTACGATATCGCCGAACAATTAGTCGCCGGATTTGTAAAGAAAATTGAATCGGGGCATTACATTCCTGATGTGAAGATCCCTCAATGGAAAATTCCGGTACCAGGCGCTTTCTTTTTTGGTGGAGGAAGTGCAAGCGGGCGGGCCGGGAAACAAAACTACCTCTTCGATAGAAAAAAAGACCCAAATTTTCAAAATAACCTTGCAAGCACTCCAGAAGCCGCCAAATTAGAACAGAAAATGATTAGCAAAATGATTGAAGTTTTGGAAAAAGAAGGGACCCCCCCGGAACAATTTAAACGCCTGATGCTTAAAGACAAACCCTAATTTTTCCCATGACATTTTTTATATTTTACTCCAGATCCACATGGGCAATTATCATTCCTTCTAATTTTTTTAATTGTTGGAGTAAGGGTCATCCCTTTTTCCTGTTGAATTTTTGCTTGTGTTCGGTAACACCACTTATATGAGTGGGTAAAGAATTCCTTGTAAGCGTTACAATAATAACTTCTATTTTTATCTCTATTTTGACAAAAATCTCGATCTTTCAGGCAACCCCATGGCAGATATTTTTCCAATGGCATTTCACGCATATAGGTCCCAATTCAGCTTTCCGATAGCTAAATTTTTCAACTCTTGTTTTCATAAAATCTGAAAAATCTTCATGATTGAGTACATTGCCAAGTCTCAGCTCCGGTTTCACGTAAAAATCACATGGATAAACATCACCATTCCATTCAATTACAAAATAATCAGAACAGTTCTCACCAAAAGGGCATGATTGCTCCGATTGCCTCATATATGCGGTAAGAATATCTTCAAACATACGAATATGGACATTTTCAAATCCATCTTTTTTCCATAAATCAAAAATTTGACATAAAAATTTTCCATATTCTTTGGATGTAGGCGAATATGGGGCCATTTTTCTGTCTTTTGTACATTCAAGCGCTGGAATAAATTGTAAGTATTTAAGATCGTTTTCCCGAAAGAATTGATATAATTCTTGCGCTCGATTGACATTAGCAGAAGAAATTACACATAGAATATTAAATTCTACTTTGTTCTCTTGCAATATTTTCACACAATTCATTACCTTTTGCCATGTTGATTTTCTAAACTGATTGTGGATTTTTTCCGGTCCATCAAGACTCACGCCTACAAAAAAATTATACTCCCGTAAAAAGGATGCCCAGGTCTCATCAATCAATGTCCCGTTTGTTTGAAGGACATTGCCAACTCTTTGCCCCCCACTACCATGTTTCTGTTGTAATTGAATTACCTTTTTAAAAAAATTTAACCCCATTAGCGTAGGTTCTCCTCCCTGCCAACAAAACACCGATGTGCTAAATCTATAATTTAAAAATTTCTGGATTACCCCCTCAAGTACCTCCGCACTCATTCGCGGTCGCATATTATCCGGATAAACTTGCTCCACTCGTTTATAAAAACAATACTCGCAGTTTAAATTGCAATCATACGATGTTGGTTTAATTAACAATTGAAATTCAATCAATTTCATTCAAAAATTAACCTGTTTCACATGTTTAAGGCTCTATTAACATTTGCCTTTATAAATCTAACTTTTCTCTAAACAGCATCTTAAATTTTTGATGAGTGTCCTGAATTCATTTAAAAATAAAGAAATTAAATTTTAGAGTTTATCCACCAGCAATTATAGCTTGAAACAGTTCCCGAAAGGATAAATACTACATAATATGTTATATAACCAAAAAAGTTATTATTAAATCTAATAATATTAATTCTTAAAAGAACCATTATAAGTTAAATTTTATTATTATAAATTTAAAGTGAATAACCTTGCCAGATATAGAAATAGAACCTACATATATAGGAAAAAATCCAGGTCTAGAATTTATAGTGCCTCATGAACTCTTTAAAATGAATTTAAAATCAGATCGTAAAATAGATCCTGAAGTTGCGAAAGAATTTGGGAATTATATAAGTGGTACTTTTAAAGGATTTCAACGTGCTATTAAAACCAAATTAGGGAATGAAAAAAATACTAAAACTGAAACTTCACCCGAATTTTGGAATAATTTTGAAAAGAAAACAAAAGAACTTGGTGTAGATCTTATTGGATATACTCCAGTTAATGAAAATTATGTTTTTAAAAAGCTAAAAATATATGGAAAGAATGCAATAGTAC
>JABXJU010000095.1 GCA_013375405.1 Candidatus Helarchaeota archaeon | reverse complement strand
GGTTAGTACTGACACATTTTCAGCATTTAACCAGCCTACCTTATACTGGATTCTCAACACCTTCTTCTTTGCAGGATTGGGCGAGCAACCTTCTATGATTAGTGCGTTAAAAACAGATATGATTCGTTCCTTCATGCATAAAAAATTTTGGTTAAATGATCCTGATTGCCTTCTTGTGCGACAGATTCGAAGTTCCTTACATCCCCACGAAATTGAGTTTGAGGTGACATTTATGGGACTATGCGGCGGAATTCTTTTGTCAAGCGATAATCTCCCTGAGCTACGCCCGCAAGATCTGGAATATATAAAATTCTTATTGCCCCCATATGAAGAACCTGCCATGCCGATTGATCTTTTTGAAAATAGCCCGCCGATGTATTTCAAATTGGAAATCGCCCCAAAAAAGTTCTTTGAACCTTATCACCTTATAGGGCTCTTTAATTGGACGAAAAAAAAGAGAACGGTTCCTATTTCGGTGGAAAAATTACAACTTGGTCAGGATGGTTCATATCATATATTTGATTATTGGACGAAAAAATATTTCCAAATGGATGCAGATCATCCAGAAATCGGATACTTACAGAAGAATACGGCAAAACTTTTAGTTATTCGCCCAGATACGGGAATGCCTCAATTAATTGCTTCCTCATTCCATATTACTCAAGGTGCGGTTGAGGTGACAAATTTTAAATTCAATTCAGATTCGAACGAAATCTTGATAGAACTGACGAAACCTGGCCCGAATCAAGGCAAATTATATTTCTCATTACCTCCTCCATTTCACGAGAAACAACTCATCACCGATGCGACCGAGAGCAGCATGTTTCGCCACCAAAATGGCCTACTCACCATTGAAATTCAGTTTGAAGAGCAAACCCATATAACAATTAAACTCGAGAAGGCTTAAAAATTAAAAATTTATTTTATCGATTTAGTGGTTCTTCCTAAACCAATAGACAAGACTTTATCAGGTGTAATTTTTTCGTCTAGCGGAGTTTCATGATTAATATCCGTATATACACCAGTGAGGCATTCCTCTGGAGTCAATCCTAATTTCTCCGCCGTTATTCTTTCCCCCTCTGGATAGTTGTAATCGAAGGCTTCATTTTCGTAAGTATCCTTCTTTGCATAGTTAGGTGGATTCATTTGTAACGTCTGGGCGGGCGTTGGAATTCCTATCTTTTCTAATTTCTTCAACCAGACTACATCGACTACTTCAGGAATAGTGTCCATAAACCACGTTCCAGAATTCCCCGCAACGCCTGGGAATTGCATTTGTTGAATGTATAAATGATGCCCTGCACTGAGCCCGCAGAATCGTGATGTGAAACTTGCTCGAGGCATGGCAAAAAGCGTATCAAGAAATGGTGGCCAAGGCGTAAAACAGAAGTAATAATCACCAAAAGTTGAAATTTTTTTCGCATTTACTCCTTCCCAGATATATGAAACTGCTTCGTAATTGCTCTGCTCTAACCCCGCATTAGCCATCCCCCCACTATAGACTTGTAATGTATGATAAGCGGAAGTTGCCCACTGCGGAGTACGCTCGTTCCGGATATCCTTAAAAACCTCAATCAATCGAAATCCAGTTTGTGATAAATCTTTACTCCTATTTGGGATATCTCGGAGCTTAAAACCTAATTTAATGTGGCGCCGATCTAATAACTCATCTTCCGAATGCACTAACCACCAATTAACCGGGATACCCGATTCTGAGTGGGTGTTGAGGAGAAATGCGATTTCACCCGTGAGATCAGATGTCACTACATAGGTAGTATCTACGGATTCGCCGTATAAAAGGGTAGTTGTTCCTTGTTGTAGGTCACTACGGATACATATAACAGGTGGAAAGAAGTAATAGCAGAAAACTCTATCTGGGTGGGCTATTTTTCCCTCCAAAACCGACTTTGATGTGTAAATTGCTTCATCCAGCCGTAAACGTACTATATCATAAAAAGATCTGATGGTTTCACGGAGCGCCCTTTGCAAATAATCCCATCCCAACGCATAATGAACCTCCATCAGATTCCGATTCATGGGAAAATATGGTTTAGTCTGCACCGTATCTTTTATATCTCCGTACATATAAGGCATAGCTATAATATCTCCAAAGTGAGTTCTCGCCCATTTCAAATAGTTATTTCTAATGATCTCTCTTATATATTATAAATTGTTCTTACTTCTGTTATTCCTTGAAAAGGAAACAAATCTTTCAACTGTACAATGATCTATTTTTATACCATATGACAAGCATTAGAGGAATAGTAATAGCCCAAATCAATACATAGAATGTTGGGAGATAGGGCCAAAAAGGGAGCGGATCTCCCAGCGCTATAAACCACGACGGAAAATAATCTGAAAAATAGATAAACCAATTTTGAGGGGGGGTTCCATGCCATATAAAAAATGCGCAATCTTCCAGTGCTAAATAGAAGATTGTGGCGGTCATGCTAAAAGACAACGAGCGGGATATTAGTAAAACAATAAAAAATCCAGAAAAACAAATGAATACCCAGTAGGGTATTGGATCAGAAAACCAATAAAATAAATTGTAAGTTATAGAGAGGTTTTGAAACCAGAATACTTCTAAAGCACCAAGGACGAATGCCCACCCAATTATCCCAATTAATCCCCAACCTATAGCGGGTTTTATTGTCCATCTCTGTTTCCTGGTTTGAATGTAGGCAAAAATTATTATTAAAATTCCAAAAATTGCGGTAATAGGACAATACCACCACGCGAAACATTCGAGAAGTATTACTAGGGCAAGAATCGCTAAGAAAGATGCATCATTTTGATCCTTAATATGCTCTTGGTTAGAGCGTTGATTCAAATGAGATGCCCCATTAAAGATAATTTAATTTTTCCTCTTTTTTTGGTAGCGTTCCTGTGCTAAAATAGCGGCCCCTAAAGCCCCTGTGATTTGCGGATCTTCAGGAACATAAAGTGGTTTGCCTAATTCCTTCTCTATTGCCTTCTTAACTCCAACATTTTTAGCAACTCCACCGCAAAAGATAATTTTCTCTTGGAACCGCCCAAGCCGATTGACCATTCCCGTTATCCGCTTTGCGATAGCAGTATGGAGTCCCGCTATAATGTCGATCTTTTGTGCTTTTTTCTGGGCGAAAAGAGATATAACTTCACTTTCTGCGAAAACGGTACACATGCTGGAAATTTTTGCAGGCGCCTTAGATTGTAATGATAATTCTCCCATTTGGTCCAAAGAGTCGATATTGAGGGCCCTCTGCATGACCTCTAAAAATCGTCCGGTACCTGCAGCACATTTATCATTCATCACAAAATCGAGTACTTTCCCATTATCACCAATTCGGATTGCCTTACTATCCTGCCCTCCAATATCAATGACCGTACGGGCATCCGAAAAATAATGACTCACACCCCTTGCATGGCAGGTTATTTCCGTAATATTTTCATCCGCAAATGAGATGAGGGCTCGTCCATATCCTGTGCCCACAATATACTTGATATCCCCTTTGGAAATACCACATTTTTCTAAACACATATCATATGCTTGAATTCCTGCCTCCTCATATAAATGTCCTGAACTTAAAATGATATACCCCTTAATCTCAATTCCATCCAGGATTAGAGATTTCGTTGTTAATGACCCAATATCTATGCCGGCAGTGAGCAATATCTTAAACCTCTATTTCATACACCTTCTTATTTGATAAGACTATTTTATATTTTAATATTCCCTTTCTCAGTATTCTCACACTATTTTATCGAAGAAAAATAATTCATATTATACAATACTATTCCCTGAGGGCTTAAAATCTACTTTTACATCTTTTCCTGCGAGAACTTGAGTCAAAGATTGAATGGCAAGATTTCTAGAGAGCGTTTCATTGTTGTTGCCACAATAGGGCGAATATGTGCATCGGGGACAACCAGTGTAGCTTCTACAATTGCATAACTTTAGTATTTTCAGGGCACGTTTTAACGCCTCCTTTATCCGATCTTGGAGAAGTAGTGTAATGCCAGAACCTCCGAATATCCCATCATAGACAAAAATAGTCCCATCAGGATATGAGATTCCCCCGATTTCAGAGGCATCTGCACCAGTTAAAGTTACAGCTGCTGCAATGAGCACATGCTCAACAGCATGGGTAGCTTCAGCTTTTTGTGATAGTGTCCAACTTGGATCTACAGGGATCTTAAAGTATAGGATTTTTGTAGGAAATTGATAATCTACCGGGATTTCTAGATTTTCCTTCTCAATTGGTTTTCCTGTAAAGAAATTAATTTTGAGAAATCCATATACATTTGTATGAATCGCACCTTCTCCATGATATACGTTTAATCCAAACGGGTGCCGAGAACGACGCGGATTGAAATTAATTACCTCTGATTGGTAAAGGGCTCTGGTATAAAAATTGGTACGGTCAAGAATTTCTTCAATTTGAGCTTGATATTGTTGAAGGTCTAAGTTAATTACTCGATAATCTTTTCCTCCATGCATATAAATGGCATTCGGATATAATTCCCGGATCCCCATTGGTAAAGAACGTTCCCCTATTTTTTTTTCCCTCTCAAAAATTTGGATGGTTTCTCCTGTTCCCCTTAAGGAAGTATTTCTGAATAATTCATTTCCCTTTTTTGTAGGAATTAAGTAGAGTTGTTCCCAATGTGCTAAATATTTCTCATTTAATAATTGTTGCGCAGCAGTTCGCTCCTCGGGGGTAAGATCTACCAGTTCTAATGGGGAAATTGGCTGATCCACTGCCATGGCTATGAATTGAGCACGAATAATCTCAGGATTGGTGGGATCGAGATATAATGGCTCAGGTTTGGAACTATAAAAATTCTTTGGTGCATTTGCATAAAAGTTTGAAATTGGATCTTCTCCGATTAATAGAAATGCCATGGAATCTACACCTTTCCTCCCCGATCGCCCGATCCGCTGAAGATACGTAGAAAATGTTACCGGGATTTTAATAAGAACAATGTTATTGAGATCTCCGATATCAATTCCTAATTCGAGGGTAGGAGTAGCTACTAGCGTAGTTAATTTTCCAGATTTAAAGCGGGCCTCGATTTCTTTTCTATAGGCAGAACTCAATCCTCCCCGATGGATTCCAATTTCAATATTTCTGGAATCTGCAATTTTTTTCACAATTTCAGCCGATAAATGGCTATCTGTAAAAATTATAGATTTAACTGAAGGAATTTGTTCTTGTATTCCTTCAATTAAAAAAATAGCTTCTGAATATAGACTATGTTTGGGACGAATCATTAAATGATGCCGATTACCACTCCAATTGTGCTTTGAAGTAATAATACTAAATTTAACACCGAAAAAGATTTCCAAGAACTTCCTGGGGTTTCCTATTGTAGCTGAAGAGCCGATAAACTGGCATTTTTTAGAATCTTGTAGAAACCGTTTTACTCGCTTCAACACATAATGGACATGGGATCCAAACACACCCACATATTGATGGATTTCATCCAAAACAATGAATTTGATTGTCGAAATAATCTTCTTCACTCGATCATCTGACAAGTGAAAATGGAGCATATCAGGATTAGTAATTAAAATAGAAGGTGGATTGTTCAGGATTTCTTCCCGCTTATTTAAAGGTGTATCTCCGTCGTACCTCTCAAATTTAATATTTAAATTACGTGTTAATCCTTCTAGCCGGTCCATCTGATCTTGAGCAAGGGCTTTTGTAGGATACATTAGAATGGCAATAGGTTGATTAGGGTGGTTCAAAGCATATTCTAAGATGGGAATGAGAAAAGCTTCCGTTTTACCTGAACCTGTTCCTGCGAGAATTCCCACATTCTTACCGGACCGAATCTTTTTAATTGCTCTCTCCTGAAAACTATAAAGCGACTCAATTCCAATCTTCTTCAAAGCCTTAGTCAAATCTGGATGAAGGTTTAAAGCTTCAATAGAACAAGAATAATCCGGAGAACGCCCTGTTTCTTTCTTAATATGCACAATTTCACGAACTTCAGAGGCTTCAATTGAGTTGAGTAGCGAGTCGAAATCCATTAATTCAATTTTTCTCCTTTTAGCATATAACCTTTATCACATTCGACAAAAATCACTTGTTCATCTAGTTCAATATACTCATGACGGTGGGTTTGGGGGTAGGGGTAACGGAAAAATTTACTGAGGTTGTTCAGTAAATGGCTATTATTTTGAAGATTTTTTTTCACCCTTTTCAAAAATGACATTCGGATGTTCTATACGCGCATATAATTCTTTCGATTCCAACATCATCTTAACAATTGTCAATATATCACTTGATTTACATTCAGCGAAATCTGCTAACTCTTTATAATGAACACTTGTATAGATTGAAGCTGCTTTCAATATTTCAAGTTTGATTTTTTCCTTTAATTCTATTAGTCTTTTCTCTTCGTCCTCCTTCTCTTTCTGAGCTCTTTCGGCTTCTTTCTTTTTCTTTCTTTCTTCTTCTTCCTTCTTTTGTTTAGCCTTTTCGATCTCTTCCGCTTTCTTTCTTTCTTCTTCTTCCTTCTTTCGCTTAGCTTTTTCGATCGCTTCCACTTTCTTTCTTTCTTCCTCCTCCTTCTTTCGTTTAGCCCTTTCGATCGCTTCCACTTTCTTTCTTTCTTCCTCCTCCTTCTCTCGTTTAGCCTTTTCGATCGCTTCCACTTTCTCTCTCTGAACCCTTATAGCTTCCTCCTCTTTCTTTCTCTGAGCCTTTATAATTTCCTCTTCCTTCTTTCGCTTCGCTTTTTCGGCATCTTCCACCTTCTTTCGCTTCGCTTTTTCGGCATCTTCCACCTTCTTTCGCTCAGCTTTTTCGGCATCTTCTACCTTCTTTCGCTCTGCTTCTCTCTTTCTTTTATAAGCTTCTGCGACTTCAGATTCCTTCCTTTTACGTCTTATCTCGGCTGCTTCTTCCTTCCTTTTTTGTGCTCTCGCGGCTGCTTCATCCTTCCTTTGCTGAGTTCTCGCCATTATAAGCTCATGCTTCAGCAACCTTAGTCGGTTTTCATTTTCAATTATTTTTGTTCGTAGGAGGCCCCTATCCTTAATTTCCCTTCTTATCTTAATCGAGTTACTTTTAGCTTCAGAAATTTTCTTCAATACTTCCTTTACCTTGTCATCGCTCATTTCTCGCACCACCTATGCATAGTAAAAACGGGCATAATTTGCCCCTATTTATATCATTTTATAGACTTGGTATTCCCCAAGAAATTTTACAAATGGTAATTAAATCCTTATGCAATATTAATATTTTTAATTATTTTGTTTGATTAAGATGGTGGTATCAGATGGTCGAATCAACAGATATGAATGGAAAAATTGTTATGATTACTGGGGCGAATTCAGGTATTGGAAAAGCCACTACCCTGGGCTTAGCAGAAATGGGTGCAACCATTGTAATGGTTTGCCGAAACCGTGAGCGTGGCGAGGACGCATTTCTGGAAATTAAAGAAAAAACTGGAAACCCTAAAATTGATTTACTGATAGCGGACCTTTCATCTCAACAAGAAATTCGAAATCTCGTGAAAGAATTTAAAAGTAAATATCAACAATTGGATATATTGATTAATAATGCAGCAGTCGTGCTCTCTAAACGCCAAACAACAGTAGATGGATTGGAAACCGTGTTTGCTACAAATCATCTCGCTCCATTTTTACTCACAAATCTGTTGCTCGATGTTCTGAAAGCCAGCGCACCTGCCCGAATCATCAATATCACCTCCGGGCTTCACTCGAGAGCCAAGATGGACTTTGATGACCTTCAAAGCGAAAAAAAATTTGGGGCATTTTGGACATATAACAAATCAAAATTAGCCCTCATGCTCTTCACTTACGAACTTGCCCGGCGATTAGAAGGGTCGGGCGTGACGGTGAATGTGGTACATCCAGGTGTTGCCAGAACAAACCTTGGCCGCGATATGAACTGGTTTTCTCGAGGATTTACAAAAATTTTCTTCAAAAGCCCAAAGAAATGCGCAGAAACTCCCATATACGTGGCATCCTCTCCCGATCTGGAAGGTGTTAATGGAAAATATTTAGCAAATAAAAAAGAAAAACAGTCCTCCAAGGAATCTTACAATGAAGCAGATGCAAAAAGGTTATGGGAGATCAGTGCTGAACTTACAGGCTTATCAACGAAGAATGAATAGAGTTGTTTTTAAACAATCGCAAAAAGAACACAAAGCGCAGAAGCTGCTATAAAAATGCTTAAGGCTAGAAGAAATTTTCTCTCTTGATAATTTTTGAATTGAATCACCAGAAGAATCGAAACTAAAAGCCATCCCACGAAGTAAAACCGAGGCCATTCGGGCAAAATCGGAAGGGGCTCCCCAAGCCCTTGGAGGAACGGAAATCGTTGATCAAACCAGTTCCCTACGGGAAATACATAGCGTAATTCGTGAATACTTTTGGTAATCCAGTACCATAAATCTTCATTTACGGCAAATAATGGAATTGAGGAGAGTGATAATGCTAAGGATTTACGCGAAAATACAAATACAATCGAAAAATTAAGAACCGTCATAAATGCCCAATAGGAATACTTATCTCCGAACACTTGGACAAACCAGTCAGCGACATGAAAAAATTTATTCCATGTCGCATCGAAGAAAATATATTCATAGACCCCATAAAATATTGCAAGTATGATAGAGGCAGTCAGTCCATTTTTTAAATATTCTCGTTTAATCCATCTTTGTTCATAGTAAATAAGAAAGAGGATAATCGCTCCTCCAATGAGCATTAGACCAAATAGCGACCAGACTGTATTAAGTGTTGGTATTACTATCGCGAACCCACTTGCTAATAAGATAAGACAGCATTTGTTTTGTAATGTTAAGTGCATCTGGAGTGGTTCCTTAACCTAAATATTTGATTTCGTCTTGTAAACGAATATCTCTTGATGAACTTCCTAAAAGTATCTTAAATATCCCCTTTTCTGCTTTCCAACGATTTTCATTCTCATCGTAAAATGAAAGATCTTCCTTATGTAGTTCAAAAGTCACAGTTTGTTTTTCTCCAGGGTTCAGTGGAATTTTCTTGAATCCTTTAAGTTCTTTTGGAGGTCGTTCTACACTTGATTCAACATCCTGTATATAAAGTTGCACCACTTCTGCACCAGCACGGTCACCGGCATTGAGGATATCCACCGATACCGAAATCGTATCATTTTTAGAGACCTGTGATTTACTAATTTGAAGATTTTCATAAATGAAAGTAGTATAAGATAAACCATGTCCAAAGGGAAATAAGGGTTCAATATCATGTTGATCGAAATGGCGATATCCAACAAAGATTCCTTCCTCATAATAGACTTTTTCATCGCCCGGATACGTTTGTGGTGATTTATGGGCTGGTGAATCAGAGAGTTTTTTAGGAAAAGTTAATGGGAGCTTCCCGGATGGATTGACATCCCCGAAAAGGATATCTGCAATAGCATTCCCCCCCTCAGAACCTGCATACCATGCTTCCACAACTGCAGAAACATTTTCGATCCAACCATCCATGGCAACTGGGCTACCATTTATGAGAACCACAACTGTATTCTCATTTTCTTTTGCAGTTTGGTTTATTAGTTCAATCTGTCGCTCAGGAAGTTCCAATTTAGTCCTATCGTGATTTTCACTATCATTCCCTTTCCTATGATTTAAACCAACAAAAAGTACAGCTGCATCAGCCTCTGCCGCGGAAGATATAATTTCAACCTTCCCTTCGCATTTATTTTTTAAGCCTTTAAGAGGTGTGACCTCATAGAATGCCCGAACCATTGAGCTACCGCCTCCCCAAGCCATCTTTTTCTTTGCATTTGCCCCTAATACAGCTAAACTTTTAATTTTTTCAATATTCAAAGGGAGCAGATTCTTACTATTTTTTAACAGGACTATTCCTTCTTCGGCTATTTTCCGCACAATAGCTTGTTGTTCAGGTGTATTTCTACCTCCTGAGGGAAGGGTATTCTCATCATCAAATAGGCCAACTAAGAACATCACTCGGAGTAGTCTTCTTACGTTATCATTGAAAATGGCCTCCGTAAACTTTCCCTTTTCAAGCGCTTGCTCTAATTTCTGCTTTTTATATACATGCGGTCTCGGCATCTCGAGCGATAAACCCGCGTTCACACAACCCTCAGGATTGGTTATCTTTTTTGTTGCCGTCCAATCCGAAACCACGAATCCCCTAAAGCCCCAATCATCAATTAATCTTTCTCTCAAGAGGTTCTTATGTTCGCAGCCATAAAGACCATTAATTTTATTATAACACGCCATGATCGACCAAGCATCCGCTTCACGGACGATCGCCTCAAAAGCAGGGAGGTATATTTCCTGAAGCGCTCTTTCACTCACTTCAGAACTAACTGTAAATCTATTATATTCTTGATTATTGCACACAAAATGTTTCGCACACACTGCAATTCTCTGGCTCTGAACGCCTTTAACCACCGCAACGGCTATTTTTTTATTTAGATAAGGATCTTCTGTTTGATATTCGAAAGTTCTCCCACAAAGTGGAGTTCTATCAATGTTTATGCCTGGAGCTAGAAGCATATGTTGCCCAATGGCTCTTAATTCCTGAGCCAATGCTTTTCCGAAATTTTCAGATAGTTCTGGATTCCAAGTAGCGCACCTACAAATAGCTGTAGGAAAATAAGTAGCTTTTTTCAAAAGGGCTATGAGTGCACCGCCCCCACCTATACCGTGCGGACCATCTATCATTTTAAAGGGCTTTATTCCCAATCTTCTTATGGGTTTTGTGTGAAACAATGTCCATCTTCCTGAACTAAGCTTGCATTTTTCATCAAAGGTTAAGCGGCCTAAAAGATCTTCAACTCGCTTTTCCAGATCTAAACTGCTATCCATAAATAGGAGTTTTTCACGTTCCTCTTTCTTCATTTAAACTCTCTCCAAAAAGTTTTCTCTAATGTAAAGGTTATTAATTTTTTCCTATTTTTTTAACACAATAATTCTAAGAGCTAAAAAATTTTATCAAAGGTGAAAATAAAAAGAGCAAAATCACTTGTTTGGAGCTAATTTATAGCTTACATGAATCGAAGAAATCACATTCTATGCAGTCGAAACGCGTTTTTCTAAAAGTCTTTCCATCTTGATAGCATTCAGAAGGTGCCATTACTGAAATTGGCTGCGGCTTCATCAAATTGTTCAAAACATCATCGATGTTTACTTTCTCTTCCGCACTCACCATAATAAAGCATCTCGGTGCGTACCTATATGTTTTATTCCTTTATTTTGTTTCCGCCCAAAAAAACTAGAAAACATAAAACTTATTTTTCATCTTTTTAAATCGGTTATTGGGTAATCTAATGACTAAAATAGAAAAATTAAATATATTTACCATGTCTAATTGTTAGTTGCAAATTTTAAACTCGCTAAAAGCAAAGGCATGATATCCATGCAATTTATATATTATACCCAATCTTAAAGTGTAATAGATTTTCGAAAAATTCCAGTTGGAGGGATGCAAGTTGTCAAATGATGATGGCGATAAATTAGAAGCAATTCAAACCACTTTATCAAGTATTGAGTACTGGATCAACAAAATAAAAGAGGTTCTGGAAGAATTGGCAAAAACGATTGTGGACGCCTTGGCAAAAAAGGATACAGCAAACGAGGTGCAAATTGGCCATTATTTTTCTAGAATTAAATTATATGACGTTAGATTTACAGAATATCGTAATAGATTAAATGAAAATTTAGAAAAATATAAGGATACTATGCAAATTCTTGGGACTACAAATCCGCCGGCTGCCAGCATTCCAACAGAGTTTGGCCTTATAATAGGTGAAATTGATACACATCGTGAAAGAACGTTGGCAGCTAAGGATTTTGAAGCCCAGATCGAAGGAATTGATAAATTCATTCGGGGAACCAGTAATTCTCTCGATCAATTAATTGAAAAGTATATTACACCGATTTCCAAGATCGTTGCGGAGAGACTGGAGCATTACCCGACACAAGTTAAAAAACTTCAGGCCAAGATAGGTGAATACGGGCAACATTTGGAGGACGAACTATCAGATTTGGAACATGGGACTAAAACGAATTATTATGCAACCTATGGTAAAGGCCTTTCAGAGAAAAAGTCGGAGGCATATGCCGTAAAGGTGCTAGATGGAATAAAAAAAAGTAGGAAATTCAAGAAAACGCTTTTGATCAGTGTCAACTACGGCGATGTCTGGTACATTAAACATAGATGGCGGTACAAAATCGGAATTTCCGCCCTAATTGGCCTACAATTTATAATTCTGGGCATAGTTAATTATTTTCTTGGTGAAGATCTCTGGTGGCATGTAGGGATGTATGCAATAGCATTAGCGGGAATGGGATTTCACATTTACTTATCTGCAAGGCACTTTAATGGAGGGGTACTTAAGCAAAAAAAAGGCGAGAAGGTTTTCAATAATTGGTATGATTGGGTGAAGTGGATAGATCTCAAATATGCATGGATCATCGGCATCTCTTGGGTTGTATTTGGGCTTTTTATGGGATTTGCCTATTATTATCCTAGATTCTTTCAGCACTATATAGATCCGGTTCCGGCCTTTACGATAGGGTTCACGTTCGATAGAATCCTAACGATGCTAAAAGAGCGAGCTCTTGCAGTAACTGAGGCGCAACATGAACTTTGGGCATCACACATTGTTAACTAGAGATGTATCCCGATTGGTCAATTTCCAAGGGGGCCTTCTGGAGTAGTTTGTTAATTGTAGTAATGTAGATTTTTGACACCGTTCAGGTGCTCTTGAAGGAAGGGATAGGTAGTTTATGAGGCGCATATCATGGGTTTATATTCAAATATGAACGAAAACCAGAGTGAAAAGCAGACAATCGAACAGAATAAAAAACGATGGTATAGAGTGTTATTATTAATTTTCATACCATACGCTATTTGGTATTGTATAGGATTAATTTTTTGTATACCGGCATATATTCGCAACACGAGGATTGAGGATTTTTTATTTATAACAATTAACATACCCATATTTGTTAATTGGCTAATTCTCATCCTCATTCTACGCTATTTATGGTTTAAAAAGAATTAATTAGAGAAGGAGCGAGTCAGTTAAAGGTATGGTTCCATCCTTAATTTTCTAAATTATTTTTATCATGAAGGGGTTTCCATCTATTGGGCCACCTGTATTTTATCTTTTTAAGTTGATTTCTTAAGACTTCAATTTTGGTCAGTAGTTCTTCCTTGCTCTCCTTACCAGTTCGTTCTATTATTGGCGTTTCGTATGAAAAATTCTCTAGATCAAGTGTAGGCTTAATGGTTTTATGGAAATGATTCATTTGAACAATAAGATTATCGAGTTCCTTTTCGAGAAATTTTAGTTTCTGACCTTCTGGGCGCTCATCGATATTTTTCTTCACGTTTGGCCTGTCTAAGCTCCATGCAAGCACAGTGTTTTTTGCTACGGTTGGGCGCATAAGGATATAAAAATCCTTAAATCCTTTGAGATTTCCGACCAGTAATTTTCTAATAATTGTTTTTTCCTCGGGAAATAAAATCGTCTCTAGAGGTATCATTGATA
This sequence comes from Candidatus Helarchaeota archaeon, assembly GCA_013375405.1. The sequence continues at coordinate 1,913 of JABXJU010000095.1, read as the reverse complement.
GCCATCGATATATATGGCTCCAAGTTATACATTGGAACCATTCAGCGGGATACCCGATCTTATTCAATGCTATTCGGAATTTTTCGCTTTCTTTGACCAAGTTCTTTATAGAGCGCCTTGTTTCCCGATTTTCTTCCCATAGAGCCTCAAGTATATAGTTCCTATGGGGATTGTTTTCGTCTTGGAGGGTGTTCCTTATGTTTTCTATTTTTTTTCTCTGCTGTTCGGATTTCGAGCACTTTAAATAGACATCAATGTCAGGAACTCTCTCTTTCTCCCGCAAGATGCTTCCGAAAACATGGATCTCATCAATAGTGGTAGGAAGTTCGACATCTGAGATCTTATCAGCAATCTTCTGTAATTTCTTGATCAGATCCTCCCGTTTATATAACCGCTCACTTGCTCTTGAGACGATGAAACCTCTCAATCCCATCCTATACAAACGGGTTTCGAACCGGATCGTTCTCGTATCCTGAATTATGAAGAACGGTAGATGGTCGGTTTTTATTTCATTTATATGTTCTTTTATCCATCTAAAGTAAGATCCCTCAACCATAAACTCTGAGGTACTGTCTTGGATTAAAAAGACCTTGTAATTTACACCCACTGAGCTGATCATCGTGATAGGCAATCCTCCTTTCCCAGCTGGAATGACCTCAACGATCTTCAATTGCCTAAGTTTCTGTTGCATCCTCTCACTAATGGAGAATTCCTCAAACCATTGATCAAGAGGTATTGGCGTTCCTAACTTATTCATCGTAGATCACAGACTCATTCATCGTATTGAAACCATACAAGCAACGCAGAAGTTCGTAGAAGTTTGGTGAGCGCGTCCGGCAGTGTGAAAAGGGGGAGGGGAGGGAATAATTTTTTTTAAAAGTAGCGCCGGACGCGCTTCTCACCCTTCAATCACTACGAAACTTTCCCTCACTAACAATCGTGTAGTAAATCTTATTCTAGTAAGATGCTATTTAAAGTTATATGCTGAAGCTATTAAGGATAGCGCCCTTACGAATAATCATTAGGAAAAATCGAAAAATCCTTCAGGGATTTTCCCCATAATAGTACTTCGTCTGCTTAAAATCCTCGATTTTCATTGGTGAGAATTCAAATTCTAGCTTCTCAGGTTCCCTATTCCTAGATCCCTTAAGAACTTTGACGTAGTACATCTCTTTGGTTTCCTTCTTAATCCATTTCTCAGATCGATATTCCACTAATACCTTTGTCTTTGAGTATTTCTCAAACTCGGCGATTATTTTTCCTTTTGGACCAGAAATCGGTTCGTACTGCAATATAATCGTCAACAGATTGTCGGTCTCCTCCAAATTAAATTCAAAAGTTTTAAAAGGGCCCTCTATTTCAGTCTCAATAATACCTGCTAATCCATCAACAATTTCTATCCGGAAAATCCTAATTCGTTTCAAGTCTTTGGTAAAGAATCTCACCTGGCGTTTTAAGTAACCCTCGATAGAACCTATTTTCAAAGGACCGGATCTAGAATATACTGCTGCTACTTTTTCGATCTTGCTCACCTTTTATGAATAGTTTTAGGTATTTATTTTCCTCAAAACTCCTCTTAAAGTAGTATACCTGTGTCATATGTTTGAAAAGGTACTATTTAAAATTATTATTTTAATATTGTAGCAAAATGAGGAGAGAACAAGACGGAAACGTAAAATTCACAAACCTGAACTTATTATACCACAGTTAATTAAAGTAAAGTCTTTCCCAATTTTTTTAAAAAACCCTAACTTTTCAAATAATAGAGAGCTTTTTTTGTTAGGAGACTCGATCAAGAATAAATTCCCTTGACTGTTGGGTTTGTTACATAGGTGTTCCAAGAGGTGTTTCACCAGCTCGGTAGCGTGCCCTCTGCGTCTTGCCTCTTGTTTCACGAATAGTTGACGTATGAT
>JABXJU010000094.1 GCA_013375405.1 Candidatus Helarchaeota archaeon | reverse complement strand
GAAATTCTTGTGGTCTCATAAGAAGTATAAGCAACAAAAAGATCATATTTATTCAAATTCAATGTAGAAATAATTTCTAATTTGGATTTACTTCCTAAATTCATTTCCAAGATACAATTCCAATCATATTCTAGCTTGGCTCTCAGGAAATATTTCTCATTTTCAATATCATGATAAATTAATCTATCAATTTCCTCTCGTGAGAGGGTAATGGAATCCTCTTCTAACTCAAAAACCTCAAATTCAAGGTATTGATCCCTAAGATAGAAATTATAATTTTCTTCTAACAATGCATACTGAGAAAAGATAAAGGCATCATCAAATTCAATCTCACCAGAATAATCCAAATCAAGCGAAATTTCTTCCAAATAAATATTGGTATTATTATAATAATCAGTTAAGTCAATATCAAACTCAAGTTCAGGATTAACTTTATGCGAAGTGTCAGGAGTATCATAATAAATATTTGCTCCTATTGAAGTAATCGAAAATCCTGCTTTTGAAGTGAAACAATCACCGATAATTTCTTCTACAGCAAAAACCACTTTAATCTCAAATTCCTCACCCACGGTTTTATTAAAGAAATCCTCAAAGGTTATGAAGTTTCTGTCCACTACGTATGAGAATGTGTTTGTCCCAGTATAATCGTCATAGGTAACAAATCCAATCTTCTCCCATTTATCTTCAACAAAGTTATAGAGATATATTTTCAATAACGCAGCACTCTTTTCCTCATCACTTAGTACCAATCTTCCAGAGGTCTCATCAATATCTTCTAATTCATAACCAGGAATTCCATTATATTGAATTACCAACTCTAAGAATTTGGTAATATTTTTCACATAATCGTTCTCAAAAGTTAAGGTAATAGGTTCTAAAGCTGAAACGGAACCAGCTTCCCATTCAAATGCCTTATAGGTAATATCTGCAAATAAATATCCTGAATAATCTCTATAATAACCAATTAGTGAAATTGATCTCTGGTCAGAATTAAATAGATAATCAATATTCTCCGAGAGGGTATTAGTGGCAGTTCTTAATTCATCAATCACAAAATCAAACTCATACATTAACGAGCTTGCATCAAATTGGTACTGTGCTGTGTCAATCTTGGTTAATATAATACTCTCTTGGGAAATTGGAATATAAGGAGTCTGAACCTGATCCCCATTAAATATAAGCTCAGATTCTTCGCACTCAATTTCAAAGCTCGCAGTCAATAGCTCATGGGCATACATCCCCTTAAATAAGTGTCCATTAACCTTACAATTATAAATAGAAGATTTTAAAGTAATATAAAGATCATAATTAGTACCCCGTGTAAGCGCCTCTTTTAATTTATCTCGTCCACTAGATAGAAAAGTAATATCATTGAAACTAATATCTAAATTATAATAATGAAATCCTAACAAATTTTTGTCTAAGTCAATGGAAGTAAAACCAATTGGTTCTAATTTATTAGATTTTGTATTAAGCCTAGAGATATTAACAAATAAATGATAATCTAAGCAAGATACCTGCGATAACTCTGAATAAATAATATCTCTAAATCCCGCATTTAATTCTAAGTGCAAAGTTCCATCAATAAGAGCTGAATCCTCATTTAGCACGTTGTACCTATATAATAACTCATCTTGCAAGGAGAATCGATAAAGATAGATGCCATTAATCTTTCCAAAATGAATTGATCCTCTTACATCAGAATCAGGATGAACGGAGTCTGCAAATTGTATAAAAGTGCCTGTGTCGTTAGAACCTAAAATATACCCTACATCCACATCAGGATGAATATAGGTGCCATAAAGCGTATTATTTACATAAAGATTGGAGACAAAGAAGGGATCAGTAAAGTTATATCCCATGAATAGAACCTCATCTGGTAAATACCACGCTCCATCCGTAGAATTATACTGAAGCGAAAATTGAGGCACATATTCAATAGAAACGTTGGTAAACAAATATTTCATGGGTGAATTAAAAGCAAGCTCATTATCTGCTGTAATCCAATAGGAATAAATTGGGTATTCGTATAAAATTTCGTACAAATCGATATACCGACCTTTTACAGCTACAATCTCGCCAAGATTATCTATTTGACTTAAGTTTGCCCTAAAATTCTCATCTAACTCTAAATTCACGATTAATGATGATTCGGGATAAAGAATCTCTCTTGTTTGTCCAATTAAAAGACAATCTAAAATGTCAACCGTCTGAGTTATACTGATTGGAATTTCTGGATCTGCCCGTTCATAAGAGAAATAGTTCCCGTTTTCATCACCCGTAAAATTAGCTGGTAGAATATAGGATATGAGAGCAAGCTTCATTACACCATCTACAATCGTATTATTATTAACACCATCAATGAGGACAGGATTCTTTACATAAATATCATTGTCATTAAAAATTGGTAAGAAGTTATTTTGTTCTGGATTTTGTAAGAACGTAATAAAATTCTTGGTAGGATCCCATATAGTACGGTCATATCCCATATGCTTTGCACTTAATATGCCATTGAAATCTTCCCATTGACCTAAAGAATAATTATAATATACTAATCTAAATCTCCAACTCCAATTAGAATCGACGGCTCTATGTTGCAACAAAATATCTACATCCAAACACAATTCAAGATCCATATCTGCAAAATCATTAGCATCAATATTGCCAAAATCCAATTGGATTGGAGTGATCAAGGGAATTTGGATATCATCAATGGCACTATGTCTAAATCTGCTTGTAGAATATTCTGTATAATCCTCTAAAACATCTGGATCGTATTTAGTCTCATCGTCTCCTTCAACATTTTGGTGTTCTAATGGAAAATCAGTATAAGAAGGAGAATTCTGAGGATTAGGATAGACCTCAAAATCAAGATCCAGATTGATCAGCTCTAAATCCACATAAATCGAACCATTATCACGTCTAAAAACGGGCGTCTGGATACAGTTTTTTAGCGTGAAATGCAAGGAATTTTTGCCAAAGAAAGGATCATCATAAATTCCTGAATCAAGAGGAGTTGAACTCTGCTGGGCATGAGAATATGAGGAATTAAGTGAAATAGACTTATCATTATCAAGTAAGACATTATCAATGTTTGTGGCAGAAATTATGATAAATCCGGTCTCGTTGTAAAGATAAGAGTCTAAATTATCAAAACTATCAGAATCAAAGGTAGGTAAAAGCTCATAGCTAAAAATATTATCAGCTATCATCTCATCATGGAACGAATAGATAATATCAACATCGGAACAGGCCTGAGTAAATACATTTTCAGGAGTGATAACAGAATCCTGAGAATCAAGTACAATTTCATCAGCATATCCATGAACTGCTTTATAACTATCGATTAATGACTTATATTTCTCAAAATCAAGACTATTGCTTATTTTTTTATAATATTGGTACTCAATAGATTTAACAATAATACCATAACTAGGATAGGTCTGATAATCATAATTGGATTCTATTCTAGGATTGATAGAAGGATCACTTTGAGAAATGTTTAAGTAGTCGACAAGATTGTCATTCAGATACCCGTGCCACACTTGAGCATAACAATCATAATAAAAGGTAAAATTATTATCATCACCACTATCGTAAAGTTCTGAATCTAATAAAGTAACTGATATTTCATCGTTAATGGCAACCGTCACATTTCCAACATCAGTACTTTGAAATCTCTCGAACACGAACGATGCCCTATAGAGATCATGCTCAACAGCCCAGTGTTCATAGGTAATTACATCGATACTGTCAATATGGATAGTAAAGTTATTACTTGATTCTAACTTAAGCTCAAACACCACCATATACGATGAACTATCATTATTATAAAGCTTATACAACTGACTTTTTGGAATTGAAAACGTATAAAGATCTCCTTCAACAGTCTTACCCATAACCTCAAACTCTGCTGTATCAAAATTTCTAAGAGAATATAGAGCACCACCCAAAGAAGCCGAAGTCGCAGTTCCCACTAATTTTATATCTACCATATTTACATCTGCAAATTCAGAAGCAGGGATTTCAAACTCAAACTCTACTGATAAGGATGATGAATTATAATGAAAACCAGAAGAAATATTATAATATAAATCATCCTGAATGTGAGCAAAACTTGAATCTGTTAATTCTTCTGCCCCATTTCCTCCATCCGGTAGAATATCAGGTTTATTATCACCCTCAGTAAAATCATAAGACCACAACTTGGTATCAATAACACTTGCTCCCTCAAGAACTGCAATTGAATTAACCAAGAAATATTTTTCTTCGCTAAAATTACCAGTAAACATGAGCTGGTCAAATTGAATGGTCTGATTCGTCTCTAAAGTAATAATTTGTGTGGTAAAGTCAGTATTGCCTTGTTCAATTACAGTATAGTTACGGACTACCTTTCCCCCACTAAATAAGGTCAAGATTACGTCATTACCTAAATTGGTTTTACATTCTATAACAAGCTGGTCGTTTTCCGTCATGGTTATATTTTTTAGATAGACTTCACTTTTGAGTTGCAAATTCTCATTTGTGTCCGATTGCATGTAGAGCATGCCTCCTTCTTGATGTTTCTTATAGATGGTATACTTTACATCAGGATCGTCATAATAATCAAGCCCTCCGAATGTGGCGTCAACTTTAAAGTAGGTATCATCAATATTTATGTCTCCTAAATCAACATAGAGAGGATTTTCAGTCAAAAATTGGTCTGTCTGAGATAGTAAATCATAGATAGGAGGTCTATTATTCCAGGTAAGCGACTGCTCATTAAAAGCTCCAGATGAATACACATAGATCCATGGATTTAGATAATAATGCGAAGAAGGACGAGAAAGTTCTAACTCTCGCTTATCATTATCTCCAAATACTAAATAATCTTTAGTATATAAAGGTACTTGAATGAATGTCTCATATTCCTCTGGCACACTCACATGTTCAAGTAAATCAACGTGTAATTCATGAGTCTGAGAGCCAACCGTCTTAATATATAATTCTTCTACATTCTCTACCACAGCAGAACCACTTAACGTTGTTCCAGAAACCTCATCTATTACTCCACTCTCAGTATAGAGTTTTATCGAGCTAACACTTTTATCTGTAAACATATCATAGTTAATAGTCCATCGCTTAGCAGAATCAAGAGAGTTAAAGGTCTCGATTTCAATAATATGATCGCTTCCGACTAAATCACTTTCATATACCCGACACCAATCATCATCCCATCTCATATCTTCGGGATTAGACTCTATTTTTGAGCCATGAATCATCGTCTCTGAAGGAATATAGTAAGTATACACATTAGCAATACTATAGGAGCACAAATCTTGTCCATTATAGTTAGTATCTGGAAATAAATCACGAACCACACTATCTTGTACAATATCTTCCTTGAATGTAATAGTATTTTGCGAAGCACCAAGTAAATTCCACAGGGTGGATTCAAAATTATCCCTAAACTTTAGCGTCTTTGGTGGCTCTTTTATATTGAACCCGCTAAATCCATATAATTTTATTCCTTCGTCCGTAAAGAGAAGTTTATCACTAATATGATGTCCTTGAATAGCATTGGATTCAAACTCATCATAATTCAAGTAGCTGGTATTAGTATGTACATAGGTATTAAGATCTCCTATGCATAAATAGGCTTTTTCGCCCGAAGCCTGTTCAGATTCTTTTTCGGTAATAATACGGATCTTAAACTCATGTAAATCATTAAGGAAATCATCATAAAAATCTGCTGAAGTGAAAGATTGGGTACTTTTATAGGATGGGAAAGTAGTTGTTGTCGTATAAAAATTATTAACATCTATTAGTAAATTATCTAGCTGAAACTTATTGGCGTCCTCAGTTGCATCGTATGTTAAGAATTTGAAAGAATCTAAACTATTGTCAAAAAAAGAATTATTTATTGTCCTGATATCTTCAGAATTATCTAAGAAGCTTGCTCCATCTTTAACTGATTCATCAACAACAATATATCCATTCCCATCTACAGTATTTGGGAAGTTATCTCCATAAGAAATCGTATTTATACTTTGTGAATTTACTGTACTCCATTTTGGTCTATATCTATCATCATTTCCAATACCATAACAATTTTGCTCTGAGCCTAATGATATAGCCAATTCGGGATCCTTTTCAATTCTATAGCGGGTATACATTTGACTAAGAAATAGATTTTTATGGGAGGCTCTTACTTCATCAATGGTCGCTTCTAAGGGGTAACTTGAGGAATGTCTATTAGCAACCCGAAATTGTTTATTTGAACTAACGTCAACACCACAACCACTTTTATAAGCATAGGTTTCGTCAACAATACAATAGATATCGCCGATACTATTCCTAATACCCGCAACATGATGCCAATTACCGTCATTTATTGTCTTTGTACTTGTCGCCATATAAGTCGAGCTATCCCTTAAGACAAATCGTACTGTTCCATCAGCATTCATATCAAGAGAATAACCTACATTATCACCTGAATGTGTCTTAGAGACAATTACGCCAAAGGCGGTATCAGAAGTTTTAACCCAAGCGCTTATAGTAAACCAACCTGTTCCAAAATCGAAATCATCATCATCAGCTCTATATAGAAACTCACTACTTCCATCGAAATCATATCCTTTATATAACTCTGTATCAACCCCTTGGGTTGGTGTATTATAAAGGGTTAAGTCATTACTAAGAGATGTGGAATCCGTTGCATCCCCAGTATTTTCATTTAAATGATAAACACCTTTATAATCAGACCAAACTCCTTGAGGATTTTCTTGGTTTTCACTATTAGGATTTCCGTAATATATATAGATAACAGTATCTGTGCTTGAATATAAAGTTGGAATCTTAACCCAGGCAATTAATTTCCCTGTGCTTGGATTATAATGCTCAATTTCATGAGCCAACTTTGTTACACCATCGGAACTTGTAAAATAAATATCGTCTCCATCTGCTTGAGCTTTATTTTTTATATCAGTATCAGTCAGCTCAATAGCTAAAGGAAAATTATACTGGTTCGAAATAGCTTTATTATGATCAACTGTTATTTTTTTTCTATAGTATTGCTCAGATAAGTCATAATCCCAACGCCAGAAATCGTAAAATAACTTCTCGTTATCGTAAGTGTAAGTACCATCTAATGGAGCTAAAGGAATAGACTCCCAACGGTTTTGCTCATAATTCCATAGCTGGATCGATAAGGGATAATCCTTTGCGAAAGTTGGTGAAGAAATTGAAGCGTCAAAGGCTAACTGAAGCGATTCTATACTATCTTTGCTTACCACAGGCAATTTATAAGTGTTTTCAAATCCAAATATACCATAATCCTGTCTGTACGTAGACATGTACTTACTCCAATTCGATAAAACATATTCAAGCTCCTCCATAGAGGCTCCTTGAACAGCAGGACTGCTCGAGCTTAACTTTTCTACCTTGAAATAATATAAATTAGCGAACATCATATCATGAGGTTCCTCTTCCTCCATAAGGATTTTAATGCTGTTCACATCTTCGATAAAAACTCGGTCGAGCTCTATGCTCATACCCTCTTCATATATTTCTCCATTCACATATACACTACCAGAAGATACTTCAAATTCAACTCGAATTGATAAATAGAAATCATTTCCTTCATATCCTGGGGAGGGGATATGCAAATAAGCACTTAATACTTCTATATCTATCGGATATTTCGGATTATAATAGTTTGTAGATTTCATTCTATAGTAATTATTATCATCATCCCAAGTGTCCGAGATCTGTCCACTTACGTGTGCTCCTCCCAAGCCCCAAGTTACGCTAGATAAATTATGGGGTGTCAGCTCAGTAGGAAGAGATCCAGTATCGTAGATGCAAGCAACATCTGCATTATACAGACTTAAATCTACCAACCTATTATCTATTAACACATACTGAGAACCATCATAAAAATTATAGAGTCCCTCAGAAGAGCTGTCATGAATGTCTGGATAATACATATCGGTAAAATTATAATTTTCGCTAATATACGGATTCGAAACCCATACATTATCAATATAATTGTTTTGATATTTACCACCAAATAGAGACTCTCCATAATAATCGTCCATTGAATTTAGATACTGAGACAATTGCCCGGAATCGTAGGAATCACCATAATTAATTAAAGCATTTTGAAGCTCAACCATATTGGTATATTCTGTACCCCAATCATAATCCCAACCAAGATGGATGGTAGGATAAAACACTTTATTCCCTAATCCAGATACAACCGATTGATATTGGTAAGTGAGACCGTTTGGCAAACTCAACCAGTTTGGCTCTGTGAAGCTTGTAGCAGGATTCAAAAAGATCATGGGTAAAGAAGCATCCTTAAAGAACATACCTGACGCTGAAACACTCTGAGTATCTGAAGCACCTGAATAGGATTGAAAAGAAGGATCAACAACCGATCGTTCCTCTGCTACAAAAGATTCAAACGAATAAGCAATTTTAACATATACTAAAGTAGACCAGACTGAGCTTAAATCTAGGTGTATTTCATTTCTGGAATATCTATAGTTATTTTGACTTAAGGTCTGCCATTGATTACTACCAGTAAGTCGATAAGAAATCTTATTAAATGTATGAATAGGTATTCTTTCTGGAATTATTATAGGATAATTTGCTGGAGATAATTGTTGTTTCGAATACACTTTAGTAGTAAAGCAAACTGGACTAACAATAGAGGCCATATCTTCTAAATGAGTGATCTTAGTCTGGAATAGACCCGTCTTAGAAGCGATAATTAGCTTTCTAATATAATTTTCATGAATGGTTAAAAGATCTAAAATCTCAAACTTGATATCATCAAATCCACTAATCTCAAATTCTACCCATTCTTCCGTTCCTGTTTTTCTTTTTAACGAAATAACAGCATCCATTTTTCCGATGGCAAGACGTTCAATTCCAAGAATTATGGTGTCTGCCCCATTAATCTCATTGTACTCCACAATTGATATTTTCCCTAAAATAGCATCAACAATAATATATTTAATATTAAAATTAAAATCAAATTCAACTAATTGAGAATAATAAGAATTGGTTATTAATCCAGCAACCAATATTGCTTTCCGATCAGAAGCAGAAAAATAATTCTCAATCTTAATTGCATTTGGCTCGAAATTGTCGGGACAATTGCTCTCTTTTACTTTAATAAGATCAAAGTCAGTATCAAAGCGATATCTCCATAAAGATAATTGCTCAGAAGAATCTTTCTGGGTAATAACAAAAGCAGTATCAGAAGAACTACGATCATAACTAATATCAAAGGCAAAATATTCATAACCAGATAAAGCTGTCACATTCTCTTTAATAACCCAATTTGAACTCCCATCAAGATAAATAACGTCAATTTGGGAAGAAGAAATTCTTATGATCTCATACTTACTGTCTTTATTTATATCAAATAGTTTGAAGACTTGCCCTTGGATGGAAGAAATGGTCGCTTCATTGCTTAATTGAGAATCAAGTTCCCACCCATTAACCGTATCGAATTTGTACACGGAAATATCTAAATTAGAGGTAACCTCGGAAATAATTATAGGCTTCCACTCTTCTGATGCAGAAAATGTACCCCACGATCCCCATAAGTCAGAACCTTGAGCAGGAGCAACCTGCATTGGCAAATATTCATAGCTGAAATTATACATTGAATTTATAAACGACAAGTCTTCATTGATATCCCACGTTATCGTATAACTTCCATTGGAAAGAATGGTTGTAGGATCAGTTGCCATAGGAACCCAAGCTTTTTCAAGAGGATTATAATAGGCAGCAATTACATCCCAAACCTCTGTAGTACCAAAATAATTCTCAATAACACCCATTAATTCTTGCTCATTGGAAGGCAATGAAGAATTATATTCAAATACATGACCAAACACTAAATTGGTTAACAATTGAATTTGGGTATAATCAAATAATTTAACTGAATGAGATTGATTTAGATAATTTCCTGCCCTATCAAATAGAATAATTTTTAAATTATAATTTTCAGGGGGAACAGGATCTAATGCATCACCATCCCAATAATAATTCCATAGATCTACTTCTCCTGAATAATAAGCCCTTCCAATAAAATCCCAATCAACCTCATCTTCAGACCCATAGATATAGATTCTTGCCACATCTTCCTCGTCATTTACAGTATGCAATATCGAAGAAGTCTCGACTTGTACGGTGCTATCGAGATACTTATCAGAACCGAAGATTATTATTCCAGAACCCGTGGAGTTAGTACCAAGAGACCAGTAATAAAGATTTTGATCTGCTGGATCTTGGGCAATATGATTATCATAAACACCTGTAATCTTATGGGTAAGTATCTTATTTCCTAACCCGTCTTCTATTACAAACCACCATAAAAATTGGGATCCATTCACCAAACTAAAATGCTGGGAAATATTGAAATAATTTAAGCTAGGGGATAATAACTTCCATTTATCGATGGAATTATCAAAATCTAATACTAATTCTTGCCCTGGTAATAATTCATAAAATTGAGCATAAATCTCATCAGTAAATTGCGAAGATAATAAATACCTATACCTATTATCAATTTGTATCAATAATGAGGTCCCATCCAACAAGACATTGAAATGCTCTATAATATAATCTCCAATTTTTAAGGCTTGGATACCCTTAATATTTTGCACATCATAAGAAAGTGGATCGCCATATGCAGTTATTTCATAAATAAATTGTTCATAATTTAGGGATCCAGCAATAGATATATTATACCATGCTAATGGATTAGTGTAATACATAGTAATATTGTTGACTCCCAATTGATCTCCTAAAGTATCGCTTACAAGATTCCAGTTAAAATCATCTGATGTCTCATCAAAAGCAGATATAATGATATATTCCTCATCATTGAAATAGAGAGTATCACTTATGGTGTTATTATAGATATTTTCCCCATCAGCATACACAATTTCAGTAATGGATTCAATTTCTGGAGGAGTATTATCAAAATAGGGATCAATAAGAGCCTCAACTGAATTTCCTACATTATCTACCACGATAACATATATATCATAATAACCATCCGGCAATTGTGATGTATCGAATATGATTTGCCAGATATTGGATTCAAGCTCTATTATAGTACATTCTAAATTATTAAATACGGTTCCTGAGTCTGAATCTACAACCTTAAGAGAAATATCATATTCAGAGAGATCATCTACAAAAATTTCAAAAGTATATAATCCACTGGCAATTTCAGGATCTTTATAAAGGGGTGTTATTGTTGGGTTGGATCTATCCAAAAGTAAGGCAAAATCAATACTATTCGTATACCCTAAAGCATCTTCACATGTAAATTGAACATAAATCAAACCTTCTTGAATGGAAGTGTCATTAAAATAAAAGGTATATGTATCACCACTAACTTGCCAATATCCTTGAATTGCAACGTCAAAATAATAATCAACAATACCAGAAACATCTTCAACAATAAAAGAAATGAAACCAGAATTAGGATTGACAGGAGTAATAAACCCTTGGGGATATCGATTCATTCCTGCTTCATATCCATTATCTCCTACTACTCCAATACCATCAAAGTAAACAACAGCGTTATTATAAGCCTGATAAGTCGAAGAATCAATATGAATTCTATCAATCTCAGCCACATCATACCTAAATTCATATCCTCCACTTCCCTGCAATTGTCCATCTAAATAAAAGTCAAATCTATCGGTAGTGCAATCAAAATTAATAGAGATATGATACCATCTATTTTGATCAACCAAGCATATTGTCTGAATAGCTCCTGTTAAATCATAGTAATATAGTTGGTTTTGGTAATACCGAATCAATGGTCCCTCCGTAGAACCCTTTAATCTAATCCAATATTTGTCATTTATCTCGTCGGAGTCAGCCATGAACCAGAATTCTATGACTCCCTCTATTTGAGATGAGAAATCTTTACGCATATAAACTGTATTATCCGCACTATTATCTTCCAATCTTAAAACCTTCTTATGACCATCTATTTCTTCAACAATTGCATATGATGTAAATGGATCATATGAAAATACCCACCCATTATCTCTCATTTCTTGCATTTTACCATAGGGATTACAATTATCCCCACTATCATAATTAGAATCCCAACTATACCCAAAACCATCAATCCATATTGCCTCTCTTCCTTCATATGTAGCACTCCACCATTGTCTTACTCTAATATTACTACTCGCACCTGTAGTATATCCTTCTATTGTATATTCTAAAATTCCATCAACATACCACATTAAATCTGCACCATCATAAGAGATTCTTAGATGATGCCAAGCTCCATAAATACTATAATCGATTAATGGAATAGTTGTAGAATTATAATAAGTATATAAATATCCATTAGAACTTGCAGTAAATGTATAAATTCCCCATAAAGCCATTCCATTATCCCAACCATTTCCTGACCATTCCGGAATATAAAACCAAAATTCTATATCTCCTGTGGTTGATGAAGAATCAAAAGTATATCCTAAATCAAGATATGCTCCAGATGTTCCATTATGAGTCATAAATAAGGTATTTTGATGTCCATCTTTATTTTCTACATTAATAGAATAATTAAATGTGTCTATGGTATTATACCACCAATTTTTTTCTAATAATTCTTCAACATCATAAGAATTGATGTTCATACCAACATCAGTATATCCTAAACCATCGTGGGATGTAGTATCCCAAGAATATCCAATCGCGTCAACATAAAAAACTCCTGTCCGTTCATTGGTTGTCTCAAAAAACATGTAATAAATATAATCAGAATCATACCAATAGTCTTTTGAATCTACTGTTAATTCGCTATTTATCCAGACCGATATTTTTTTAGTATCTAAATCTACTTGTACTCGAAAATGTGTCCATGTATTGACACTTGTACTCTTGTAAAAACTTCCATTGCCTGTTGATACTGTCCAGTAACCTTCAGCGACATTATAATATATTCGAATAATAGAACCAGATCCACCAATTCGAAAATAATAATATTCTCCTTCTAAAAGATCTGTAGGATACATCCAATATTCGATATTAACAATGCCAGAATAAATATTATCAAAAGCATTTCTAAAATATAATCTTCCATCAGTATCATTATTATCAGATAACTCTACAACTTTATTATGACCATCTTTTTCAGCAATAACCCGAACATTACATCCATCATTAAAATAATCTGTCCATCCTTCTCCATCTGGAAACGCCCCAATTTCATCATCCCTGAAATCATAGGTTCCATAGTAGGTTCCATAATCAGTAGTATAACCCTCAAACGACTCAGTTCCATAATACTTGCCGTAATAAGAATTAGGGTAAGCTTCAAAAGAATCTGTACCATAATAGTGACCATTGCTTATACCTCCAAACTGCTTGTAAATATAGGGACCTTCAAAATCCACTAAAATGCTCTCATTTAATTGAAATGTAGAAATGGCTCCGGTAAGATCATAGAATTCCCCTACAACTGTATATTCATCTTGAGGCAATGAGGCAAAATCAAAACTTGTGACAAACTGCTGTGATTCTTTAACTCCTGTCGAAATACCATATTCTACTAGGATTGGATACGATGAACCATAAGTACCATCTACATTTTCTTGAGTTAAAAGCTGAATGAAAAGATTCCCATCATTGTTAACCAAATATGAAAATTCATATTGTGTCCAATTCACCCATACTTTCTCAATGGAACACACTTCTCCAGAGGTAGGACTCGGAAGAGATACAATAAAATGATTATCGATAATATCTATTGTTCCAGTATTATATAATTCCATGTCAAATTTATCGTAATTAGGTCTTAATTGGATGCTTTCAGTAAGATATCCATCTGAACTATATAATTTAACAACGGGGGGATTATTATTTACGACAAATGGAATCCCATGAGAATTATTATAAGCATTAAATCCATTTGCAAAACTCATTTGGATATTTTGTATCTCAACTTCTTGGTTGCTTCCAAGACAATAATTCTCATCAAATGAAAAACCAACTGCATCATAGTAAGATGTTGTATCTTCAGTACGAATATAAAATTCATTTATTCCAGAGATCATTTCTTCATACATATTCACACCGTCTAAAACTTTAATATTATTTATGCAACAATCCCAAGTATTATCTGAATACCACCTGTACTTCATATGATACCAAACATTATCTGAAATTCCATTTATATCGATCCAACCACCTCCTGAATTATATTGAAATTTATCGTTATATATTCGTAAATGACAATGTTGTTTATTATTTGAAGTATCCTTAAGAGTATAATATGTTGCTTTCGTAGCATCTTCTACCTTTAACCAGAATTCTATAACACCTGAATTGGTTGCAGTGAAGTAATGAGAAGCCATATCACTTCCACCAGTATTTGTCTGACTCAATACTTTCTTATGTTCATTAAATTCAGCAATTATTTCTGTGTTACCAGCTGTAGATGAATATCCAATAAAATCAATATTTGCACCCTTAGTACCTACATTTTCTCCTTCAAAACCACTAGAAATATCAAATAAGTTAGTAGAGAATATATTATGACCAATTCTGTACTCGGTATCCCATGAAAAGCCAATAGCATCCCAATAATTGACACCTTCATTAGAGCCGTCTATTTGTGGTCTCAAATTTAACGAAGTATCTGCTGTCTCGTACATATCTTTATTATCAGCTAGTAAAACACCATCGACCCATAAACTAAATTTATCTGTAGAATAATCAAATTGGTATTTAAAATGATGCCAATCCAATGTATAACCACTATTTGAATGCTGAGTTGAACCTTCACGCCAATAAACTGTATCAGCAGTTAGCGATATAAGATTAGAATGAGCATATGGATTTCCCAAAATATAAGTAACGCCATGAGTACCACTTCCGTATTTTTGCCACCATTCATAAGTCCCAGATACTAAATAATGACTTGGAGTTCTACAATAGACATACGTTCCTCCACTAGTATCTGGATGATACAATTTTAAGATCTTAGAATGACCTTCTCTTGAAGTGATTACTTCTGTAATTTCACCTCCGCCACAATTACTTGCATTAACCCATTCATCAGGAACTTGACCAATTTTGTCATCTGTAAAACTAAATGTTCCAGGGTAATGATGCCCCACATCCACCTCAATACCTGAAATTTGTACAGGATCTTCAAATGAAGTATCAGTAACAATTATTACAACTTGTTTGGACGTTATTAATGTAGTGCCTTGATAGAGCTTTACCTCAACAGGAATATATGAAAAATCAGTACCAATGATGTCATAAAAAGTGGAGTTTAGTCTAATATCGTCGTCCTCAACCCCATCATCTTCAAAATAAATATGATCCTGCTCTGAAACCAGATGATCAAGGAAAAAACTTTCATAGCTAGTACTTATAGTAACCTTAGTTATATCGTTATCGACCGGAAGAACCTTTAATTCTA
>JABXJU010000368.1 GCA_013375405.1 Candidatus Helarchaeota archaeon | reverse complement strand
TCTTCATGAACGTTTAAACAAATCTTTGCTGAAGAATATAATTTTCTTTCGTCTTCAAGCGGCAAATTTATCTTCCTCATTCTTTTCAGGAAATCAATGTTGAAATACTGCCCAAATTTTTGGACCTTTCCCAAGCATCTACTCCAAAATGTCCAATCGCTGCCATAAATTATCAAGTCATATTTGTTTTTTAGTGGTAGAATATTTTTTTTTATAAATTGGCGTTTTGTGGGAAGAAAACTCCCTACATACGCTAAATCGCAAGCAAGATTTTTATCATAGTCATGGTAATATATAATTTTGTCAGCGGCTTGATGAATTGTTTCAAACTTATATCCAGTTTCCCTAGTAAATCCTTCCATTAGAGGTTCATCTTGTTCAAACCAGTGCCAAAAAATATCTCCCGCCAGCCCCCTTTTGATTAAATCGACTTGTTTCTTATCGTATTTGAGACCACCAACACTATCTAAATGCTGCCACGCACGAATTTGGCAAAACACAATAAGCCCTTTCTTTCGATATTTCTTAAGCAGATTAAGGTTTATGAATTTAAGGTGGTAAGAATTTAAGCTATAAAAGAAAATATCCGGCCGATAAGTTTCCAAAATATCCTTCAAATTATCGTCGGAGGTATAAGCCCAGAACTTGTGACCCAGGTCAATGAAGGCATTCTTTAGTCCCTCATACACGAAACGGGCAGCATAAACTGTTTCTAAACTTGGCAGGGTATATACTGCTTTCATATTCTTTTCACTTACAGGCGGAAACGTACCATACCGGCACCACAAAATCCAACTTAGACAAAGAATAATATGTATTTCTTAAATATCGGTTCTTCAATTTCTTAGGGGAAGGATGAAAGGCCATAGCGCCAGCATCTATTTTTTTGAATCCAGCTAGCTTATGAATCCTTTTTAGATTATGCTGTGTAAAGCTCAATTCATAGCCAAAGTTTTCTTCTAATATTTTGTTCTTAAAAATCTTTGAGTGGATAAATTCGAAAATTGACCTTAAAATCGGAGTTGACGGAATGTTGTTATAAAATCTTAATGGTAGCCACGATAGATTAAAACTAGGAACAGTGTTAAATACAACACCGCCTTCTTTCAATACTCTATTTAACTCTTTCAGGGTCTTTAAGGTATCTGCGGAGTGTTCAATAACTCCTCCGCCATAAATGAAATCTATTACATTATCTTTCAGAGGCATATCACTTATATGAGAATGAATAAGTAAATATTTCTTCAAGGCTTTTTCGTCAAAATATTGCTTTAAGGATTCCAGGATTCTGAGATTAAAATCAACTCCTATGAAGCCTACATCAAAATTTTTCATCAAATACTCGCCAACGTAAGCTGTCCCACAGCCAATCTCAAGACAAACTTCATCTTTAGAGAATTTCTTAAATTGACTAATTATTCTGAAATGATCCTCCAATTTATTGTTAAAAAAATCAGCTCTTTCTTGCTTCAAGTCTTCTACTCCAAAATCATAGATTCTTTCCCAACTTCGTTTAGATATTTCTAATTCATCTCTTAAGACAATCTCTGTCAAGAAAATCCCATTTTTTTCTCCGATAATCTTTGTACCTTCTAACAACGATTTCAGGTTATTCATTTGTCCATAAAGCACATATGGGATGCCTATAGTCCAATCCTTTTTCTAAGGCCGACATCCAAATTTATGCGTGGCTCCCACCCTAAAGCATTTTTTATTTTTGAACTATCCAAACAGTAGCGTAGTTGTTCTCCAGGTCGATCAGGTAAATAAATAGGTTTTGGTTCTTTGTTCAATAGTTGCGCAATTTTTTTATATAAATCATTAAGCGTTGTTTCAATACCAGTACCAATATTAAAGATTGGAGATGGAAAATCTGGCGACAAATCAAGTACCCGGAGATTAGCACGAACTACATCGTCAATATATACGTAATCCCTCGTTTTGCCACCGTCTCCCCAAATTTTTGCTTGTGTACCGGCTTTCAGTTTCCTGATGTAATCTGACATAGCTCCCGTTACTTGCCGCGGTCCGTACACAGCAGCGTACCGCAAGATAACATATGGTAAACCGTACGTACTATTGTAACAACGAATATAGTTTTCTACTGCATTTTTAGACACTACATACGGAGAAACAGGATCGATTGGAGCCAATTCTTTAACCGGTAAATCTTTAGTGTTGCCATATAAAAAACCGGATGAGCTAAATATTATCTTATTGACCTTATATGTTTTGGCACACTTGAGAATGTTAATAGATCCGGCAATGCTATCCATGTCTATGAGCGGATCATCAACCGCTTCAGGTACTAAAACATTAAAGGCAAAATGATAGATAAACTCCGGACGTTCCTTCCTAACAACCTCTTCGACTTGGGGGGCAATGATATTTAGACAATGGAATTTAGCTTTTGGATTTAGATTCTTTTTCCGGCCGGTTGCCAGATTATCAATTATGACCACTTCAGCCCCATTTC
>JABXJU010000093.1 GCA_013375405.1 Candidatus Helarchaeota archaeon | reverse complement strand
GATCTCTGTCCGTTCTAGTGCTTCCACGACCTTGCCTGGTTTAACCTCATTGAGCGCAATGACGGTTATTCCCTCAGTGGTTGCCTTCACGGCTGCTTGTACAATTGTTTTCGCAAGTGAGCGATCCGGGGGGAACTTCTTTGCAACCTCTAAAAATTTTTTGCCTACATCGTCCGCCACGCTAAGCGGATAGATTGCTGTTGTCATAATATATACCATTTTTTATTACCTCCACTCATGTCTTCGTGAAATCACTCCAAGAAGAACCTGAGTGATACTAGCTAATTTTTTTTAGATTTAAAGTTTTTCAAACTCGGGAGTTGAAACTCCCTTTTTTAAAAAAAGAAGATTGGAAAAAAGAGGGGAAATTTAGTCAATTATCTCATTTAAGACTTCTAAGAGATCTAAGATTTTGCCTTCAAACTTGCCGCCAGCCGATTTGCCTTCCGAAGAGCCGTCTGGGCCCTCTCTAGAGGCTTGGCCCATATTTAGCTCACAAAATGGGCACATGGTCATCAGGATTTCTGCCCCGGTGGCATCTGCTTCCTCTAGGCGTTCATTTGCGGCATTCCAAGCAAAGTCAGGATATCCTGCTTTGACACCCCCACCCGCTCCACAGCAGAGGGAGTTTTCACCAATTCGGTACATCTCCTTCAATTCCAAACCTGGAATTGCTCGCATGATAGCACGGGGCATCTCAATCCAGCGTTGGCGTTCGAATTGACTTGGCACGTAGATCTTCCACATGTTATTGTGTCCTTCCCCGGTAGTTTCATCGATTGCTTCGTCTTTTAAATAATGGGCGAAATGTCTGAATGTGTGGCAAGGGTCGTGCCAAGTAACGGGGCCCTTCGTCCATTGCTTCGTGATTTTAATCTTATTCTCGTGGAGTTCAGGGGGGAACGGTTCGCCGCCGGGTAAATTTCGCTCAGGATTGGGTTTAGCATGCTTTGGGCAGAAGGGATTTTCACAGTATTCTGATCCCAACGGGTTATATTTCCCGCAGGCAGGACAGTGGACTGTGAGGTAATCGGCGAGGAATTCGACGACGTGCATGGCTTTATATTTGACTTCGTCGTCGCCATATTTAGGATAGTCGATTTTGAAGGTACGATGGCAGCCAGCGCAGCTGAACAGGACGGTGTCAAATCGATTGAAGTTTTTAATATTAATATTTGTTACTTTTTTAGCGATATCCCATTGCCCTGTCCGATAGATGACGCTCCCACAGCACACTTCATCGGTCAGGATGGTATATTTGGGAATAACGCCTTTCTTCACTAACTTATTAAGCAGTTCTACGGTTGCTTTTGCCATGCCTTGCATCCGGTAGCCAGCGGTACAGCCGACATAGTAGGCAATTGTAGCGTCGGGATCGTTAATCACGGATTTATCAGGGACCCAGTCGGTACGGTGAGTGTGATCCTCATTGTAGGGATTGTTCTTAGCATCAATTAGCTTTCTGATGCCGTCATGCTTGGGATTCATCTCTGCCCCAGATTCGTATAAACAGGCGCGGAGGGCTTCGTTGATATCAACGGTAGGGAGATTATTCTCGCATTGCATACTGCAGTTACCACAGGTGGGACATCGGAAGAGAATATCATACATCTGATTGCGAATTTTGGGATCTTTAAGGTCTAGATCGCCTTCGAGGACGGCTCTTGCCATCCACATACGGCCAGCGTTCCAGAAACCTTCCCAACCATAGAAGTGGCCCGCAGGACAGCCATCGAGCATTCCTTCGTATAATACGCCCTTATGTTCACCTAAACCTTCTCTATCGGGTTCCCCACTGTATGAAAAACGACACGCTCGACAATGGATGCACCGGTACAGTTCATCTTTTAATTCTTGTAATTTTTTCATTCCACCTACTTCTTCTTTTTTCTCTTTGGCTTCAGCTTTTGTTTCAGTCATTCTTTCTACCTCCTATTTCCTAAATCCCAAGATGTATTGTGGGATTTCCATGGGGTCTTCAACTCCTTTTATGAAGGCTAGCCTTCCGGGATGCATGATCATGTTGGGATCGATCACTTCTTTCATTTTCCGTAGCATCTTGTAGGCAATTGGTGCTTTAGCATAGGATAGAGGGGCATGTATCGTGGGATTAGGGCGGTAATTTACCCAACCTTTCTTCAAGAAAATTTTGGTACAATCAGTTTCGCAAGCTTCTAACCGTTCATAATCCTCAACCTTGCGTGTATCAAAACAGAAGATTGGCATGATGATGCATTCGCGACAGTGGTCAATGGAGGCGAACCACATCACGGGCGGAAACTTATATTCTTCCATCTTATCGCAGTATATCTCCATACATTCTGCGGCATCTTTCCATGGTGTGTACCAGGTGATGAAGAGGAAGCCTTGTTCCCATTGCCCGTAGGCAATAGCAATTTTATTCGGCTTTTTTAACCGTGAGGCGACTTGGATAGGGTGTAGCCTCCATTCATTGACGGGTCCTTCAGCTTTTGGCGCGTAATCCTCAAGAATTACTTTTCTTATTTTGTTGGTAACAAAATCCAGTTCTTCTTGTGAATGTGCCCAAGTTTCGAGGTTCACGAAGTATTCGGGAATTCCTATGGTTTTCCAATAGTCATGACTTTTAGGGATTTTAGCCTTCTGAAAGCGGGTTGGAACGAGCCACCAGTTGCCGCCTTGGACCATGACAGTGTGGTCGGCGATGCCGCATTCATATTTTGAGACCATCAGGGTTGCTTCACACGCATCCTTCCAGTTTGTAAAGCCGAAGGCAATTACAGTTTTGTGATGGCAGTGAGGCACAATTTTCAGTGCAGCGCGGGTAACCACGCCCATGGCACCTTGCGAACCGAAAAATAAGCTGTGGAGATCTGGGCCTAGCCCATACTTGTAATATGGCATTGCATGCCCATCCTTCTTTGCACCTTGATATTTTTCATCGACATCCCCTAATCCCCATGAACCTGTTCGGAGGAGTTCGCCAGTTGGTAAAACTATTTCCATGCCCATGACCAAATCCGCTTGCGGCCCGAAACGGCTCGTGACGAGGGAAAATCCTCGCTCAATGGCATCGCCCATGATCGTTGCAGCAGGAGGAGCGCCATCAGCGATAGGGGGCGCCCAGTCAGGGTAGAATTTTTTGAAGTACGCCCAAACTTCCCCAGCACGGACTCCAGGTTCAACGATAACGTAGCGAGCATCAGTATTGACCTCTATAATTTTATTCATACGAGAGCATTCGAGTAGTACTCCGCCGTTTTCAAGCAAAGGGAGGGCAAATCCACCACTAAGGCCGCCAGCCATGGGAGTAACGGGAATTTTGTTTTCATTGCATACCTTTAGAATTTCAGCAACCTCTTTGGCATTGGTAGGGCGAACGACAAGATCGGGTGGTCCTGCACGAATGCCCATGATACCTCTAGCCATGTAACTATACATCATGGGCTTGTTGTCCCACATGACGTAATCCTCGCCGACAATTGCTTTTAATTGGCCGGCTATTTTATCATCAACTTTATTGTAATCCGGAACTTTACTCATTTCTTTTCACCGTTCATTGGTTACAAATTCTAAATAACGACATAAATAAAGGGCATAAAAATTTTTTCGGAAAAAACAAAATAAAAAAACAAAATAGATAACTAAAGAATTAAGGATATATTATTGAGGTATGATGGGCAATGAGTTTGAAGGAAATTCCGGATAGAATTTTCGTGTCACTGGGGCGTCGGGGGTTTGATCCCGTAAATCCGAAGCAGTGTTCAGAATGTGGGAATGTGGCGCCGACAGGACTGAAGTTATTAGAGAAAATTGAATATGAGGATGTTAAGCATGAAGAGGGATTTAAGCGAATGGTAGATTACAGAATTCAATGTCTACAGTGTAAGAATACATTTTTTATTCGGTTGCAACATGTTTTTCAACGAATCGATGAGAAGGAGAAACGGGTAACAACGCTAGTGAATATTCTGGACGAGCAGATGAAGGATATAGGGTGGTTAGGGAATTATTAGAAAAGTAAATTCATAAAACTTTTTTAAAAATTTCAATTACCCATTCTTGAAGTATGCCAGAATCAAATTGGGTGAGATCACCAACCCAATTATTTAGAATTGAACTATAGTAACTTTCAAATCGCTGCATTAACATGTGTAATTTAAGATGCAGTATGGACGTTTCATACGTCGCGAATACTATTCCAAGTATATTTTTCCCATGCTTGAAAATGATAAAAATATCACCGACGCGAATGGCTTCCATTTTCCCTTCCATCTGTAATGTTGCTTCTAAGCCACTGGTTATAGCATAAATAAAACCTCCCAGGAGTAATTGATCTGGAAGTACAGTTTCTTCGTCAGGTATTTGAAAATTGTGACGGAAAATTACTTGTCCGCCTTTTTTGCTTATAAGGTAGATTGATCTGACGGAATAATACGTGCTAAGGGCTTCTAAAAACTCTGGATTTTTAAAAATCATTAATAAAGTAATTGTCCCTAGAACCGTGATTGTAAGAAGATCTATTACAATAAATTGAACAGAATAAGGAATAATGGTGTAGTGGGCATTACTGATGAACCGCTCAATCAAAGTGGCTAAAACAATGATGGTCAAAAAAAGGATATGATTTGAAAATGTTTTATCTTTTATTTCCGATATAAAAAGTCTTGCTTTGAAGAACATAAAAATGAATAAAGGAAGGTAAAACGCGTAAGTTATGTAAGATAATATTTCGTGGATTTGGTATGAATAAAATCCCAATTCATTCATATTAGTTATTGTAAATGTGAAGAAATTTACAAACGAAAAAACTCCTATGCCAATGAGATTAATGAATTTAATAGTTGATTCGCTCTCCATTTTCTGGCCACTTTGTCTATTAAATATGAAGGCTAATTGGAATATGAGAAATGTACTAATAAAAATTAGTAAAACTTTCATGACAAAGAATAATTGATCTACAAATTCTATGATAGATCCAAAATAAAGGAAAGTTAATATTCGAACACAGTCATAAACTAAACCAATACCAATACAGATGAAAAAATACATTATTAGTTGATTTAATTCTGTTTTAGACTTCATATATTGTATTATAAATCTAAAAATCAACAAAAAAGCAAGTATTGCAGTTATAATTCCGAGTATAACTATTATGATATCTATCATCATAAATCACTTTATCTCTGTACCGAGTTTAACTCAGAATATCTCTTTCCCTGCTATCATGCCTCACTCAGATTTAAAATATAGAGTTTAGTAAAATATATAACATTTACCAATTTTTTTCTCCAATCAATTCGATTATGGAAAATTCTGTTTATGGAGAATTGAATTATTGATATGTTCGCAAAAAGAAGAGAAGCCCAAGGGTTATTAGAGTGAGAATAGTGCAAGCAAAATAAAGGTCCGGTAGTCCAAATAGAATGTAGAGAGGGGAAGCTAGGGAATAGCCAAAGAATCGAAATCCATTGGAAATGGATGAGACGGTTCCTCTGGCCATTGGATCAATTATAAATGAATGAAATTTTATCGGAAAATCTCATATGCCCAAGTTTGAATCATTTTGGAATCGAATTGTGAAAGGTCACCGGTCCAATCTTCAAGGACGGGTGAATAGTAACTCTCAAATTTTTGCATGAACTGGAGCAATTTAAGGTGTAAGGTTGGTGTATTTTCTGTAACGAATTCGATTCCGAGCACATATTTACCGTGTTTGAATAAGATAGTTATATCTCCAACTTTGATTTCTTCCATTTTCCCACTTACTTTTAAAGTTGCTTCTAAACCACTAGTTACAGCATAAATAAAGCCTCCTAAGAGTAATTGGTCTGGAACTAAATCAGATCTGTCAGTTTGTTGAAAATCATGGCGAAATACTACTTGCCCTCCTTTTTTTCTCAGAATATGGATCGACTTGACACAAAAGTACGTACTAATGGCTTCTAAAAATACTGGATTTTTAAGAAGTAATATGAAACCAATAACTAGAAAGAATGCTAAAATTGACAAATCTATAATATAAATGTAAAAAGGATTAGGGAGTAATAAAAAATACACTAAACTGAAACATCTTTCAACCGATAAAGCCGTAAAAAAAGAGAGAAATAGGACTAATTGAAATACTAACTTTTTATTTGTTATTTCCCGTAAGTAGGTTCTAGTTCTAGCGATTACAAAAATCAATAGAAGAATTTGAACTGCGATTGTTGCTATAATTAATATTGGATGGAGTTGGTAAATATATCCTAATTCAGGACTGTAAATTTCAATCGCCATAAAGATATTAAAAATAGAAATTACTGCTATCGTGGCAAGATAGGAATATTTTATAAAAGATTCCTTTGGGATTTCATGCCCACTTTGTCTATTGAAAATCAAAAGTGCTTGAAATGCTGTGAATATGCCAAAAAGAATAAGAAACGTTGAGATAATGAAGAGGAATTTATTAATAAAAGGGTCAATGTGGTGTTCAAAAAATATGAAACTAAGGGCCCTAAAACACTCGAAATAAATTCCAAATCCAAAACTGTAAAAAGCAGTGACCAAAATTCGAGCTAATTGTGTTTTATAGCGTAAATACTGTTTTAATAATAAGATGATTAATAAGGAGATGGAAATTAGAATTACGAATAACAAAATTATTATTATTGCATCTAACACGATAGGTCACTTGTTTTCAACATCAATCTTCATTCGATTCTATTATGAATTATCTCTTTTCACATTATATTAACGCATTTATGTCTGAAAAAACTCAGACTGGCGTATTTCACAATCATTTCAGTTAGGGTGGTTAATTGTATAATTTACAATGGATTATTCTATATATTTATAATTTTTCAACTGAAAATTGAAAAAATTGTAAATTTCTGAGATCTTATTGAGAAACTCGCAAAAAGAATAGAAGTCCGAGACCAAAAAATGCAAGGATGGTGCAGGCGATGTAAAGATTGGGAAGGCTAATTATGAGATATAAAGGCGAGGCGAGGGAATAGCCAAAGAATCGGAATCCATTGGAGATAGAGGAGACGGTCCCTTTTGCCGCGGGATCAAGTTCAACGGTGATTGTGTTATAAGCAGTCCATATTATAGCTGAACCCGTTCCTAAGGAATAAAATAAGAAAATGAATGAAATGAGGGAATTCCCTAAAACAAATATAGAAAGAGTTATAGCCAGTATTAATCCCCCGATATAAGCAGTTTTTTTCCGTCCAAATATATCAATGGATTTACCAGCGAGAGGAGAGACAATTATTCCAGAAAATCCGCCAAAAAAGAGCATGATTCCAGTGTCACTCCTTATTTCACCTGAAGTTAATAGGGGAAAGAGATTTCCATACCGTTCGTTAATGGAGACATTGATAGTGATATAACTGAGAAAAATGATGAATCCAAGCACACTAAATAGAAGAATATTTTTTGTCAAGGTATTCTTCATCTGAGAAAAAAAATCCTTAAAGTGACGTTTTTCTTGGGAAGATGGGGGAAAATTTCTAAATGCCATCCAAAAAAGGATGCTAATAAGAAATGAACAAATTGAGGTGACGTAAAAAATAACTTGCCAACCAAAATTTCCTAAAAAACTAGCACAAAGCGGTCCAAATGCGACTCCTGCAGTTGTAAAGAGGGTAAAATATCCCATTATTTTCCCTCGTTGTTCCGGACTTGTTAAATCACCAACTAATGCTAAAAGAACAGGAAATAGCACACCATAACCAATACCTTGGATAACCCGTGCGAATAAAAGAAATTCAAAAGTTGGTGAAATGCTAACTAAAAATGCTCCCAAGCCATAAACGGCAATGCCTGTGACGCATACTTGTTGACGATTGAAAAGATCCGAGATAGTTCCAGAAAAAAATTGGATTATAGCGAATGGAATCATTAAAAAGGTAATGGAAAGGGCAGCTAAGGCAGGAGTTGTATCTAATGCATCTGCTAGTGGTACAAAAAGAGGGATGATTGCATTGCTACCGAATGGCCCGATGAAGGCTGCAGCGTAACCGACAAGTATTTTTTTTAAATCCACTTTAATTTCACTTTTCAGAATAGAGCTCTTTATACTCTATATTGGAATGAATGTAGATTATAAGAAATTTGGATATTGAGATACTTTTGAGATTTGAATTTATAACAAAGAGGATTGAATGAAATGAACTTATTTATAAAATCTATTTTAAAATCAGAGGGAATATAGCATTTTCAAATAATTTTTTCCTTCTAGATCACTCGGAAAAACGTTAGTGGTCGAAAATCCGAATTTTTTATAGAGATTGATAGCTGCCTGATTATGTTCATGGACTTTTAAATAGAACTGCTGAATTTGCTTAGATTGGGCGAATTTTATGCACATTTGAAGGAGATAAGATCCAATACCACGGCGTTGAAAGGATGGATGGACTACAATCGGGCCAAACTTCCATTCGTTGGTGGGTTCTTTATGGATAACTGCAAATCCTATGAGTACATTATTTTCTTCAGCAACAAACATATCGCCTTCAACATCTTCTTTTAAGGCAGTTTGAAATAATGCGACGAATTGTGTGGCATGTTCTTGAACGCTCTTCCCATAAAGGTCAGAATACCCTTCCACATAGAGAGAAAAAATTTGGTCTAATTCTTTTTCCTTGAAGCTTCGATATTTAATCATCTTATCAGCGGTCTATTATTTGGGAGATAAGTTTTGCACTAACTTCTTAATTGCATTAGAAATTAGCTCAACTAAAAAGCTTCGAGTTTCGGGATTATCTCGTAAATCCCGTCGAGCTTCAATAATAATGGGTATATTGTCAGTTTCTTTTACGAGGTGAAGGCTATATTCAACTGCCCCCCAAGGTGTCCTATATACAATCCATAAATTGGGGATAAGATCTCTACTGGATTTTTCGATAGTTTTGGTGAAGTTTTTAATTAAAGGATTTCGAGAAAGGGCATCTCCGATGATGACCATGGGATGCAAAATTCCACGTGAGGAAGTTGTGGCAATTCCATGAATATCTACTACCGCACATTTTTGTGAAGATAAGTATTGAGAAAGTAGTCGAAAATACATTTTCGCTATGAGTCTATAGGATAGATTCTTGTTTACCAATTTATTCGCGATTATTTGAGGTTCTTCTTCCTTTCGGGTGATATCTACTTCATATCGAGAGAGAGTAGCGTCAATTTTTTGATTCCAATTAATGAAATGCTTTTGAATTTCTATTCGAAGCGAGGGAACAGATAATTCTTGAAGGCGTAAATGAATTCTAGTTGCAATTTCGCGGGTGTAGGGCTCAAATTCTGCGTGAGAGGATAATAAAATTACATCAGGGGCGTTAGATCCATCGATATTAAAGAAATATTCTATTAATTGTTGTGATAAAATTGGAGTGAAATAGAGTACATTATCAAATCGAAAGATTTCTACGTAATCCCCAGCTGAGATACCTAAATTTTGAGCGAGAGTATTGGCAATTTTCATTCCAAAATCAGTGCCGAGATTTTGATTTGTCTCTATAACGACAGACCCGTATTTAGATGAAAAAGTATCATTATTTGAATCCAATATTGCTGCAGCTTTTTGATTTAATTGGATTTGGGTGTGTTCTAATTCGCTTATCTCGATAATTTTACAGAGCACACGCTTTAATTCTTTTTCATTTTCGGGGCCCATGTCTTGCTCAACAAACGGTCAGGATTTAAGACTTTTTATTGGAACGGTGAATATAAATTATGTGACAGATAATTTTTTTCTGGAGGTTTTTAGGTATCCACGAAGAAGAAATTTGGTTATTCGGCACGCAAACTTACGAAATGCGGAGAATCAGTGAGGAATTAAATCGTCTAGGGAAAAAATATCGGATCTTAAGATTAGCAGATTTAAGATTCCCATTAAAGAAATACCCAAAATACATTATGATTCTCTTTTTAGATATTATGCAGCATCGTGACGATTTAATTTATGGCCTGTGTGTCTTGGAGGAATTTACGAGAGCAGGTGTCACCGTTATCCCTCCTATAAAGGGATTGTACTACAGTGATAAATTTTCAAATTATTTACTCTGTAATAGATATTTGAGAAAAACAATTCAAATGCCTGATACGCTTTGCAGTATAAATTTAGAGGTGAGTAAG
Source organism: Candidatus Helarchaeota archaeon (assembly GCA_013375405.1). The sequence goes on along the minus strand of JABXJU010000093.1, from coordinate 5,491 downwards.
GAATTTCTACAACAATATAAAAGACTTATTTTTAAACCGATTAGTGGGTCAATGGGAATAGGGATTGAAATAGTTGAAACTGAGAATCGACTGAAAGAATTACAGGATCAGTACCATGCTTTATTTCTCCAAGAAATAATTCCAGACCGCGGTTATGATATCCGAACTTTCGTGATAGGCGACCAAATCGTTGCACAATATGCACGGTATAACTCCAAAAGCTTTCTGAAAAATATCCATCTTGGAGCAGTTCCAAAATCTATAGACGAAATGATGGAGTTGGATCCCGATATACAAAGTTTTGCCGATATTTCTCGAGAAATTGCAAAAGAAATTCGGAAAGTTGCAGAATTAGAGATAATCGGGGTAGATACTCTGCCTTCGAAGAAGGATGGTCAGGTTTATCTGATAGAATGGAACTCAGTACCTGGATTTCGAGGGGCTGAAGAAGCAACTGGAGTTAATGTCGCGGGAGAAATTGTCAATTTTCTTTTTAAAGATTAAATTATTGGGAAATTGATTATATATTAATACAATGAGAATTTATAATTGTAGATGATAATTGATTAGAATGATTTTATTGAAAATTGGTAAATACTATGACCCGCTTATATGATCTTTACATCATCAATCGAGATGGCCTTTGTCTTCTTCATCAAAAATTTGGGGTGATTGATGTTGATTCAGACCTCGTTGGAGGGTTTTTTTCTGCGATTCAGCAATTTATGCGGGATGTACTACCAATTGGTGATGTTCAAAGCATCAAATCTTTAGATCGTGGGGATTTTAAACTACTTATCGAACATAGAACAGAATCTGACATTTTCGGAATAGTAATTTGCGAAAAAGAAGACGTGGAAGTTCGGCGAAAATTAATAGAGATTTTGGTAGAATTTGAAAAAACACATAAAGATAAATTAAGGACTTTTATTGGAGACGTAGGGGGTTTTCAGGAATTCAAAAATATTATTCTCAGCAAATTTCCTTCTCAGCTAATTACATCTAAACATATTCCCGAAATCGGTCGCGATGATAAGATTATTCATCAAATTATCAACGGTGAAGTTAATTCTGTGGAATTAGCGGGAATAAATTATGTAGTAACTGATGATCATCGTTCGATCCTGCGATATGTTAATGGCCAACGGACCATTGAAGAAATATCTAAAGTAACTGAGATCTCGACCGATAATATTATAGAAGTCATTTCTTTGTTCGTTTGGAATAATTTATTAAAACTTCATATCCAGCCGCTTATCCACGAGACAGATATTTTTGAAACAAAAGACGTTAATGTGTTTTTTGCTGATTCATTGGAGAAGCAGATTGTTCTTAAAACGTTTGGTGAGAAAGGATTACAATTCTTGACGACGAGTAAGGGATTGCCGATAAAGGACTTAGCTGAGCTTTCAGGAATCGATATAGAGATGGCTAAAAGAATGGCGGCGAATTTTCTGATAAGTGGTTATATTCGGAAGGTCGGGAGTGAAAAGGCTCTTTCTCTTATTGATTTAAAAAATTCTCCATTAGCGATTTACGCGCAAACATTAAAAAGGGCAAAAGGGGAAGATATGGGAGATTTATTAAAAACGATTTTTAATGCGGGATTAAATGCGGCAACAGATTTCTGTCAAAATCGAACAGATCTTATTTACGAGTCAGATGGAATGTGGTTCGGTAATATGACAGATACTATCATAGAAGTGATTAGATTTTTCCATAAATATATTGATCATACGTATTCAGGAAAAATTTTAAACGTCATTAGCAGAGATTGTTTTGAGTGTTATAATTTCCGCTTTTATGAACCAGTTTGCTACTATACTACAGGATTAATTAATGGAGTTTTCAATTTCTGCAAAAGCAAGAAAATGGTTGAAGAAACGATGGAACTCGAAGTAAAAGAAATCGAATGTAAAGCGACAGGTGCAGATGCTTGTAAATGGGCTATTAAATTCGTAAAGAAATGATTTTGAATCTAAGGAAGGAAAATAATGCTAGATGTTATTACATTTGGCGAAACAATGATTCGACTTTCACCACAGAATTATGAAAGATTGGAATTTGCTACGCAATTAGATTTTAAGGTGGGCGGTTCGGAATCAAATGTGGCAGTCGCGCTTTCACGATTGGGATTAAAGGCGGGTTGGGTATCAAAATTGACCGATAATTCACTCGGAAGGAAAATCGAAAGCGAATTAAAACGATGGAATGTAAATGTTGATGGAATCATTTGGACTCCTGATTTCCGGGTAGGAACTTATTATGCCGAATTTGGAACGGACCCAAGACCCACAAATATAATTTATGATAGAAAAAATTCAGCTTTTTCGCATATTAAGTTGGATGACCTCGATTGGAATTATTTAAGTTCTTGTAAACTCTTTCATACTTCAGGAATTACTGTTGCTTTAAGTCAAGATTGTGAGCTTGCTGTGAAAAAATGTCTAGATTTCATGAAAGATAAGAAAAAAATAACTTCATTTGACCTAAATTATAGGTCAAAATTGTGGACTTCTGAAGAAGCCAAAACAAAATTAAGTGAGATTTTACCAAATGTAGATATTTTATTCGGTTCAAAACACGATATTGACCTAGTTTTTGGAGTAAAGGAAGATCTCAGAGAATTATGTGAAGATTTATTGGATCAATTTTCTTTAAAAACCATTATTTTAACGAGAGGTCCAAATCCACCATATGCCTTAAGTGAAAACGGAAAGGAGTATTTCGGTAAAGGTTATAGACCAATTGTAGTGGATCGAATCGGTGCGGGTGATGCCTTTGATGCTGGGTTTCTGTATGGATATTTATTAGGGGACGTTGAGAAGGGAATTAAGTATGGTGAAGCATTATCAGCCCTAAAATTCTCTATTCCGGGAGATTTCGCGATAATAACTAAACAAGAAGTCGAGGAGTTTATACAACGAGAAGGAAAGTTATTGAAACGATAATTTTTTTATTTTTAAAATAAAAAGTCATTGTTGCCATAATTTATTAATAATAATGCACTATTAATTAACACTGTTATAACCTGTCGAATGGGATGATCTAATTTGAGTGAAGTAGGAAATAAGAAAGAACCTAATAAGAGTATTGATACGATAGGATTATATTGTCCAGTTCCGCTTTTTCGCACACGGGAAGCTCTTGAGACAATGGAGATAGGTGATATTTTGGAGGTTCTTGCTGATGATCCAGCGAGTGAGTCTGATATTCAAAGTTTCACCAAGAGAACTGGGCATAAATTGTTGAAACTCGAAAAAGATGAGGATGTCTTTCGATTCCTCATTGAAAAAACAAAATAGGTGATTGTTATGAAAGATGAGAAATTTATATTGTACGTTCAGACGAGCGATGATCCTGAGAGGCAATATTCACCTCTAGTTTTAGCGCAAACTGCAAAAAGTATGGACTTAAAGCCAAAGGTCTATTTTTTAGGAACAGCACTTCGGGTCTTGAAATCTGGTGAAGCGGATAGGATAAAATTAGGGGAATTTCCCTCTGTTGGTGAAATGTTGAAACAAACGTTGGAGATGGGCATTGAAATTCTAGTGTGTGAAGCTTCAAAAAGGATGTTGGGATGGGAAAAGGTAGATTTAATACCAGGTGTTAAAATAGTTGGTGCAGCAACTCTGAACGATTTGGCCTTGGAAGCTGAGGCCACCATGTGGTTTTAATAGTAATTTAAACATAATGTAAAAGAGAAAGGGATGAAAAAAACGGTATACCTAGATTATCAAGCTTCGAAACCCGTTGCCCCTGAAGTTTTTGAAGCCATGAAACCCTTTTTCACCGATAAATATGCGAATGCTTCTTCGTTACATACAGATGGTGATATGGCTACTGATGCATTGGAAGACAGTAGGAAAACGATCGCAGAGTTTGTTAATGCCGAGAACCCACGTGAGATAATTTTTACTTCTGGTGCGACCGAGTCAAATAATTTGGCACTTATCGGTTTCGCAATGAGAAACAAGAGAAAAGGGAAACACATAATAATATCAGAAATCGAACACATTTCAATTCATAATATTGCTAAATATTTACAAAAGAACGGGTTTGAAGTTTCAAAGGTTCCTGTTGATTTTTATGGGAGGATTCGGATTGACAAGCTCAAGGAGAAAATCCGAGAAGATACTATCTTAATATCCGTCCAATATGCGAATAATGAAATCGGAACTATTCAACCAATTGCAGAAATTGGAGAATTTGCGAGGGAAAAGGGAATAGTGTTCCATACAGATGCCGTGGCGGCGGAAAGTACAGTTCCTATTGATGTTGTTCGGGACAAGATCGATTTACTAACGCTTTCTTCAAATGATATTTATGGGCCAAGAGGGTTAGGAGCGTTATATGTCCGAACGGGGGTGATGCTTACTCCTATTATAATAGGGGGAGGGCAAGAAAGAGGGTTACGATCTGGAACGGAGGACATCGCATCTATAGTAGGGATGGCTAAAGCTGCTGAAATTACCCAAAAATTAATGGAGGCAGAAAGTAAAAGATTAACAGAATTAAGAACCTTTTTAATTAAAAAAGTTTTGGAAAAAATTCCCAAATCATATTTAAATGGGCATCCTAAAAAACGCCTCCCTCATAATGCCCATTTTAGATTTGATTATATTGAAGGAGAATCACTATTACTTTCTTTGAAAGATGAAGGTATCGCTATTGCCACGGGCTCAGCGTGCACTTCCAAAACACTTGAACCCTCTCATACATTAATTTCGGTTGGTTTATTGCATGAGGAGGCGCATGGTTCACTCGTCGTCACGTTGGGCCGTTGGACGACGCGAGAGGATATTGAAAAATTAATTAAAGTCCTTCCAGAAATTGTGGAACGGTTAAGAAGATTATCCCCATTAGCAGATTAAAGGAGTGATGTGAATGAAATCAACAAAATATTCCAAGAAAGTTATGGATCATTTTAGAAATCCTCGTAACGTAGGCAGTTTAGATGGTGATGATATCGCAATTGGGAGAGTTGGAAACCCAGTTTGTGGCGACCTGATGGAAATTTATATAAAAGTTAAGGATGATATCATCGAAGACATTACATTCAAAACATTTGGATGTGGATCAGCTATTGCCACTAGCAGCATGATAACCGAAATAGCGAGAGGAAAGTCATTGGATGAAGCATTGGAGATAACTCGGCAAGATGTTGCTGATGAACTTGACGGCTTACCACCAATTAAAATGCATTGTTCTAACTTGGCTGCAGATGCGTTACACGATGCAATTAAGAACTATAGGGAGGGCAGAAAATTAGAACCTGTGGTCGATGTAACACCAAAAACATGTCAAATTCCAGAACCTAGGGAAATCATTGGAGTGGATGAATTCCTAAATAAAGGTGTCTACCGCGATTATTCCAATCTCGAAGAATTTCGAGATAAAAGACTTATCGTGGTCGAAAACGGGGAACCCAGTATCGAGTTAGCCATCAAATTAACAGAAATCACGGGTCGTGTCATATTTATGACCCCAC
>JABXJU010000092.1 GCA_013375405.1 Candidatus Helarchaeota archaeon | reverse complement strand
TTCCGATCTATAGGTTTCCATGATCTCATCTAAAGGCGGATGTACAGATGTATAAAGGCTACCAGGCGCACGGTGCCCAAGGATCATCACAACATCATCATCAGGAATATCTCGTAATTTTACTAGGCGTCTATTAGGATCCATTATTTTTCTCCGGCGTTTCGAAACTTTTTCAGTCCCGGGGTAAAATTGCTGTTCGTACTTGATTTTCTTTTCACTCATTCAATCACCTAAATTTATCCTTAATCTGTTCCGCGCCTTCTACAATTTTTTGAAGCGGATCTTGAAACATGGGTAGAGCATCACGAATCTTGAAGAAAAGTGAAGAAGTGGCTTGGGGATTAAATATTTGGGTGCCACTATCTAAACACATCCCGCCGGCAATGCAAGGAGTGAAAAAACCACTTGTATGGCGAACCAAGACATGGTCCAACTGAAAAGCGCCAGGACCTGCCCCTCCATAAATAGAATGGGTGTAAAACGCAAATCCTAAGCCAGTACCCATAATGCGTCCAAAATCAGGATCAGGCAACCCGCCCGATTCAAAGACTAGCAAATCACCAAAGGTAGCCATTACCGCAGAAATACCTTGGGCTGCTCTACTGGCGCCAATATTCACGATAACAGCTGCCAGTAATCCAGCACAGGCGTACGCATTCCACATAGAGGGATCATCAGTAGTAAATAATTTATAACCGGAAAAGAGAACATCGGGGTATTTTTCACCTTTTGCTCGGATAACCCCATCATTTATTGCGTGTTCCATAAGACTTTTTATTACTCCTCCAACTGTGCCTTCCCGATTCTCTTTGATAAGGTCAAGAACCAAATTATTAGCATTAAATCCTTGATAAGCCATCCCTAAAAGATTGTATCGTTCATACCACCCTGCGGCATTTCCCATCTCGAATTGGGCACCTTGTTCAAAAATCGTGGCTAATGCGACAGCATCAAGCGTTCGTCTATTGGCAAGCGCAACAATATTATTTACCATCACCGCTTGGAATCCCCGACCCACTCCCTCAAGCGTTTGGGGTGGTCTGAGAAATCCGAAGAGGGGATTACCTGGATTGAAGGTGACCATTTGGGGGTACCGCCCAAATAGGGCTGTTTTAATAAGGCCGCAGCCGTCAGGATTGCTATCAGGAGTTATATCAAACATTTCGGAAAGTATTTGGGCCATTAAAAGCCCCACATTAGTGTAGATCACGTCTCTTCCAGTGGAAATTGACATCCGAAGTGTCGGTACTCGAACCATTAACACTTGGTCATCATTAAAAAGTCTCACGGAGGTATCATCCTCATACCCGTTGTAATTCTGGATGTTAATATGCTTCTCCATTGCATCTACGATTGCATGAGCATTGCCCAGCAGATCTAGGTCCAAGTGATGCATGGTTTTGACCTCATCCTGACGTAAAGCTGTTGTATATCCCACTTGGCCCTTAGAGAGCATCCTTTGCAGTTTAGTTAAATCAATAAAGGCAGTGCTCTTTATGGTTCGCAACATATTGTTAATATAAGGATTGTACAATGGAGAAAGGGCTTCTAAGGGTAATTTCTCCCCCAAAAGCTTCCCACGATCACTATAAATATCTATTGTATCTTGATACTTCATTCTTTTCCCTCTATTTGAGTCTTTTTTTTATTTAAACCCAATAAGAATCTTACATTCCTCTATTTTCAGGAAAGTTCAACCGAAAATGCGAGAATTTCACGCATTTATGAAAAAAGTTTTTTAATACTTATATTCTGTGATAAATATTTGCTCTAACACTGTTATGAATATTTGCTCTTTCCTCATTAAAAAATTTTTGCATAGGTGATTATCAAAGCTGTAATCCCAAAAGTTCCGCGCGCGTGTAAAATTAATAACTACCAAATATCAAAAAAGAATTTAAAACATGGAATCATAGAAAGAACAAGCAATGAGAATTTAATAAAACGTGATAAAAAGCACGAACCAATGAGAAAAAATGCGTGATAAATGGCGCAAGAAAAAAATGCGTTGAATGCGACATAAAAGAAGGAAAAAGAAATAACGCGGATATGTGATAAAAAATGGTTTCTGGCGATGCAATTTGGGAAGATTGGTACAGCGTAGCTGGACCGTTAAATAAATTAACAGCGTGGTTTACGTTTGGACTTTCAGTTTTATGGTGGGCTTTATTTCCAGCGAAGCCTGGGGGGTATTTAACTGATTTATTGGTTAGGTATCTACCAGGATTCATATGTGGAATTCTAGCTGGAATGTTTTATTTGATTATACTCCAAGAGAAAATAGAATCACAAAATTTAGACAAAGAAATGCATATATGGCTTTGGATCTGTTTTGTATTATCTTGGTTCACCCTTGGTGGAATTTTTATATGGGTGCAGTTTGCATTGGTCGGTGTGCTTAGTGATAGACCCTTTTGGAGAGTGTTACGTGAAAAATATCATTATTACTGAGTTGGATTATAATTTCTATAGGAGTTCTATTTTTTATTTTCCCCAGGGGACCAGGCTTTAAAGATTAACTTCCCGAAACTTGCAGCTGCATGGAAAATGCGGTCGAGGAACGTGATTTTGATTTTTTTCTTAAATGATACTCGGCGGCATGCTTCCATAAACATAAATCGGCGACAACAGAAGAATCCATTCATAAGCTTATAAAGCCAGAAAAGTGGGAACAAAAAGCCAATAACTTGAATCTGACTTTGGTGTGCCTGGAACGCTTTAGTATGCATAGTAGAACGAAGGAACACATTATTTTTGAATGAATGAAATACAAATAGACGGGGGCGGGGAGATGTGAATTCATTCTTAAGAAGAAGGCAAATAGCTCGTCCTGTATTTAAGTGATCTGGATGTACATACACAGATAAGGTGTATTCAGGGGCAAATATTATCTCGGGTTTGCGTTTTTGAAAGTATTTACGAAGAGCTTTCATAGCCTTTTGGACAGTTACTTGTCCATCAATCATCCCCAGAAACTTTACTTTATCTTTTGAGATGCCGTAAGATTCAGCAGCATTTTGAAATTCCTTGACGCGAATTTTACCAAGTTTTTCGCCTTTTAAACTAGCATTCAGAGTTCCATACTCACCTTTCGTCATCGAGACAAGTTCCACATCATGCCCTCTCTGGACCGTTAGCCGAATAAAACTTTCCACATACACTTCATCGTCAGGGTGAGCACATATGAACGAATATCGTTTTAACATGGTATTTCCTCACATGTCATTTAATTTTTCAAAAGGCTAACTACCAAACGGGATGGGTATTCCCGCGACCACTAGTAGGATTCCTGCGAGATTGCCAAATAATACGATAAGAACAATGCCACTGGCGATATATATTATAAAGGTATGACGTTTCCATACATCCCAACCGAGAACTCCATAACCAAATAAGATAACACAACAAATTATAATTTCAAAGGTTGCGCTTACCCATTCCGGTGCAATAAAGCCACCAATCGGGCCCCAAATGTGTAATAACATTAAAATACTGAGTATTATTCCAACGATTCCACCCATTACTGCAGTTGCGCGTATGAGGTCCCACTTAAATTTCTTTGGCATTATAAATCCCTTATTGGAACTTAAGTTAATTACATGCAGAAGTTAATTAATCCAATTTTAAATTTTACGAATACTACCAACAATAGAAAATCAATTCATAGAAAAAAAGAAAAAGAAAGAATTTTAAACCTTGCCGGCTTCCATCATCACAGTCGCTGCATCTCTTGCTTTCATTAATAATTCCATTTTCACTTTATATCCTTCAATATCGTCGAAGGGGACTAAGTTTTTCATCATGTCAATAAAACCCTTCTCTAAATTCGCGTCGTCTACTTCAACTATGTTGTACCATTTATATCCTGTATCACCGTGGGTCCCATACACACCTCGATTTTTTAGATGGGGGGATTTTTTACCTTGCACCAGCTTTAAGAAAACCTTTGTCATTTCAGGTGCCTTGTCAAGTGGGGCTTCCATAGTAATCATAACAAACATATGCTTCTCACCTCCGTTCAAAGGAATAGTTGTTGTTTATGGATTTTTTAGATTTTTAAAATTAGTGGTGGGATTTCTGAGCACAATAAACAATAAATAATCATTCGCCTTTTTTTTAGTGAGGAGATTTTTATGTCATTTGTAAAGTTTGGCGTAATTGGCTGCGGACAAGCCGCGACTATGCACGCGATTGGGATTAAGAGGAACTCCAAATTGAAGTTTGTAGCAGCTTATGATATAGATCCCAAAATTTTAAAGCGGTTTGCAAAAAGGCAAAAAATTGAGCCGTACGCTGATTTATATCAACTTTTAGAAAGCGATATAGATGCAGTTCATATCATTTTACCCCATTATCTACATGCAAAAATAGTGGTGGAGGCAGCAAAAGCGGGAAAGCATGTACTATGTGAAAAACCAATGGCAACTTCGCTCGAAGAGTGTGATGAGATGATCGCTGCCACGAAAAAGGCGGGAGTGAAGTTTATGATTGCCGAGAATCATAGATTCCTTCCTGCGCATCAATATATCAAAGATGCGGTCAGTCAAGGATTAATAGGAGAGGTATTTCTCGGTCGGGCTTATGAAGGGGCGTATGACAGGCCCGAAAAAATTCTGGATCCTAACCATTGGATGTTTTCTTATGATAGAGGGGGTGGAGGGGCATTGTTTGATCAAGGGGTTCATAAATTTGCGACCTTAAATTGGATTCTTGGGGAGGTGGAATCCGCCCAGTGTTGGGTTTACAAGGCGTTGCCAAGCCCTCCGAATAAAGGGGATGATACCGCACTAGTTCATCTACGTTACAAGAACGGTGCTATGGTTGAAGTGACCGTTACCACTGCGGCTATTCACACTCCCACGAATCGCCTTGAGCTCCACGGCACTAAAGGCACAATTCTTGAGGATCATGCTTGGGAAAAGCCAGTTCAGATTTTCTCTACCCTGAAGGAAGAATGGGAGGGTCAGTTTTATAGTCCAGAGCTTGAACATGGTCCTTTTCCACGTTATTATACCATTTCATTCCGCATTGAAGATGTCTATTTTGCTGAATGTATATTAAATGATAAAACGCCTGAATTTACCCCTGAACAGGCGAAAGAAGCTGTTGCAGTAGCGCATCTTGCTTATCTTGCAGCCAAGAACAAAGGAACTACTAGCATGGATGAATTGAAGAAGATTATAAAAGCGGAGGGGACGAAAGCATTATTTGATGGAATAGAAAAGGTAATTCAAAACAATTATGATCAATTAAGTTGGTAAAATTTAGATTGAAGATGTTGTTGACATGGGAACAAAGGAAGAAGTTTTAAAAGCCTTGAATCATTGGGTCGCGAAAATGGAGGATCCATATATCATGGAACGTTTTGAGGATTTCAATAAGACTTTACAATTTACAATAAAAGATATTGATGCCAATTTCAAATTTATTATAGAAAATCAGAAGGCGAAAGTCGAGGAGGGAAAAGATGATGCCGCATCAATGCAAGTTATTACGACTTCAGCTATAATAATTGGAATTACAGAGGGCGAAGTAGATCCAATGGAAGCCTTTATGAATGGAGAACTTGAAGCAAAGGGAAATCTACCAGATCTTACAAAATTTGAAGTTCTGATGGATGAAGATGATGACGATTAATGGGAGAGGTTCATGAATCCAATAGGCTTCACTAAAGATAGAGCAACCGAAATTATGGAGAAGCGAAATATCGATGTTCTGATCGCATCCTCGCCAGAGAATATTTTTTATGCAAGTGGTCTGCCAACCCTCCACGTAGCGAAAAACCCGATTCTTTTTGTTTTACAGAACCAATATCCAAGTCTTGTGTTGATCAGGCGCGATGGAGAGGAGTGTCTAATCGCTTGGATGCTTTATCAGAGTGCAAAGCTGTTATCATGGATCAGGGATATCCGTGGGATTGGCGCCCCTAAGATGGCATTGAAATATACACTTGATGTCCTAACTGAATGGAGTTCAACGGATAAGGTGATAGGATTAGAAGCCTCCATGCCGCGATATCAAGCTGAATATATTATGGAAAAACTACCTGATGCAACGATAGTGAATGCAGATGAAGCGTTCATTGAAATGCGACTTGTGAAATCCGCCGAAGAGATAAGACGGATTCAGAAATCGACAGAAATCGCAGAAAAGGCAATATTGGCAATGATTAACATTACTAAAGAAGGGATCACCGATGAGAAATTACTGCAGGAAGCCCGAAAGACGATTATTTTGGAGGGTGCAGAGGGATGGGACCATCTGACCTTGGGGATTGGAGCGTCAGACCCAGAAGCCCCAGGATATGTGAAAGCTTCCATGAATAAGGAAGATTTAGCACGTTATGATATTGGCGCTGTTTGGGAAGGATATGTTTCAGATGTGAGCCGCCATTGTGCCATCGGCATACCAATTGGAGAAAAAGAGCATGATTTAATGGTTCAGGTTCAAGAATATTGTGTAGATCAAATTAAGCCAGGTATTATGGCAGGTGAAGTAGCAAAAGCGACGAAAAAATTTCATAAATCGCTTAATAAAGGATTATCTTGTTTCGTGACAGGTCATAGTATCGGGTTACAGACTGAAGAATTCCACTTCTTTAGCCCGATGGTAAGAAAAGGGAAAGGAACTTTTAAGGAAAATATGGTACTCGATGTAGAGGTTTGGACTCCGTTTAAGAATTTTGGGTTGCTTGGTATAGAAGACACGTATCAAGTTACAAAGTCGGGCTGTAAACAAATCTCTTCCTTAGATAAGAAAATATTTGTGGTTTAATTTAAAAATTAGGGAAAATGAGGAAAGAAAATGACTATAAAAGATAAAATAGTGATTTTAACTGGAGCATCTTCAGGAATCGGACGATCTACAGCAGTATTGTTTGGGAATAAAGGGGCAAAACTCGTGCTGTCAGATATTAATGAGGAAGGTGGAAAAGAAACTCTCGACATGGTAAAAAAAGAAGGTGGGGATGCCTTATTTATTAAATGTGATGTTACGAAAGGAAATGAAGTTAAGGCCATGGTAGATAAAGCATTAGAAACTTATGGAGGAAGGATTGATATTCTCATCAATAATGCGGGAGTTGTTAGAGTGGGCCAAATAGAGGATATGCCTGAGGAGGAATATAATCTTCTTATTAATGTAAATCTTAAAGGACCATATTTCTGCTGTCATTATGTGATTCCATATTTAAAAAAGCAAAAATCTGGAATTATAATTAATCTTGCTTCTGTTGCGGGACATATCGGGCAAGTAAATCATGCCCTTTATTGTAGCACAAAGCATGGAATCCGGGGGATGACAAAAGCATTGGCCTTAGATTTGGCGCCTTACAATATTCGAGTCAATTCAGTATCACCAGGGGCAACAGATACACCGATGTTAGTTGGCGATGTTACTAAACAAGCAAGGGATCGGGGTGTGGATTATGAAGTGGTTAAAAAAGAATTTGAGGAAGAAGGCGTTATTGGACGATGGGCAGACCCAATGGAAATCGCAAGAGGAATCTTTTTTCTTGCAAATGAGGATTCATCATATATGACGGGTGCAGACCTCCTTTTAGATGGCGGCTGGACTGCACGCTAATTTTTTATCTTTTTTAAAACTAGATTTATTTTTATTTTAGTAATTTTTTTATATAAATTATCAAAATTATTCACAAACGAAAATAATTTAGAAATGGATGTATTTTGATGACAAAAAATGTAAAAAGTGTAGTTGTAGTATCTGCCAAGAGAGCGCCGATGGGGAAAAGTGGATGGAAGGCAGGTCAAAAAAAAGGGATGTTTTATTGGGCATCTCCACAAAATTTTGGAGCCCAAGTATTAGGTAATATTTTTAATGATACAATATCTAAAGCCAAAGGAGAACTTGCTCCACAGGACATTGAGGCGGTAGCTTATGGATGTTCGGGGCAGTATGGAGCACAATCTGGAGATATTGGAAGGATCTCTGCTGTGTTACAAGAAAGTGAAGATTTTTTTCCTGTATTTGGGGTAACATGCGATTCCTATTGCAATTCTGGTACTTCTGCAATCCAATATATTAACAATATGCTCGCTTTAGGTCAAGGTGAAATTGGAATAGCTGGCGGACAAGAGTTATTATCCATTTTTCCGCTTGGGAGTAGTATCCAAGCCCAGATTAAGGATGGCCATAAACACCAAACCTTTATTGAAAAACTTTTCATGAAAAGGACGCTCGGATTAGGAGCAGCGGGTGAAAAGATAGCAGGAATGTGGAACTTAAAACGAGAGGATTTGGATGAATTTGCTGCACGCAGTCATAGAAATATGATTAAAATTCAAAGACAAAAGGAAAAATATGAACCCAGAATAATGCCAATAACAATAATGCAATTAGACGATAATGGCAGAAAAATAAGAGATCCTGAAACGAGAAAACCTGTGACAAAAACATGTACGGTGGATGAAACGCCGAGAGCTGTGTATCTTGACAAACCTGAGAAGGCAATGGAGAAAATGAGAAGCTTACAGCCTCGCTTTGCACGTGGTGGTGTCATTCATGCAGGAAATAGTAGCGCCATCTCGGATGGTGGTGCGGCAATGACATTAATGACTGAAGAAAAAGCTGAACAATTGAGTATTAAGCCATTAGCCAGAATCATAGATATTTCAAATAGTGCATCCGATCCACGCATCGTGTTAACAGGCCCAATTCCTGCTACACAAAAAATACTGAAACGCCAAGGAATGAAGTTTGACGACTTTGATCTCATTCATATTAATGAAGCATTTGCAAGTGTTCCCTTCGTTACCATGATTGAACTAGGAAGCGATGCCTTAAGTGATGAAAGATTGAATACTAGCGGAGGGGCTATTGCTGGAGGACATCCAATTGGGGCCTCGGGCGTTGCATGGGCTGTTGAACTATTGTGGGAAATGATTCAGAATCATAAACGTCTTGGATTATTCACTTTGTGTGCGGGCTTCGGAAATGGCATGGGAGTCTTATTTGAAAATATGCAGATGTGAAAATTCCCCTCTTTTTTTTATTTAACTATCACTGGCCAAACCGACGATGCCGCTTTTGAAAAGCGCGAACCGCTCGCCATAAATCAATTTTTCGGATTTCAGGCCAATAAAGATCGCAGAAATACAGTTCAGAATAGGCAGCTTGCCAGAGGAGGAACCCACTGATACGTACCTCGCCAGATGTACGGATAATTAAATCAGGATTGGGAAGACCGGCGGTATAAAGGTATTTTTCAAAAACTTCTTCGTTGATATCTTCTGCCTTCTTTTCTTTTACCAGTTTACGGATTGCATCGATAATTTCGGCTCTTCCACCATACGCGATCGCGATATTGAGAAAAAAGTCATGAAATTCTTTGGTGGCATCTTCAACCTTTTGAATGGCTTCTCGTACTCCGGGAGGAAGCATTCCCATTCGCCCAATGGCCTTAATACGGACCTTGTATTTATGAACTAAAGGATGTGTTGAGAGTTGTGTAAATTTATCTTCTGCCAACTCCATGATATGATCGACTTCTTTCTTGGGCCGGTTGAAATTTTCAATGGAAAAAACGTAGAGGGTAACAATCTTAATACCTAATTCCCAACAATACGCAAGGACTTCTTCTACCTTTCTTGCACCGAGCGAATGTCCAGCCCAGGTTTCTAATCCATGCGCGCGTGAATATCTCCGATTCCCATCTAAGATGATCCCAACATGGTTTGGTTTTTTCAATTGCGAATTTGAAATTTGATCCCAGAGATAGCGTTTATACGCATAATAGAAGGGAGAGAGGATAATATCTGTTATTTTTCGCTTGATGCGTTGAAAGATACTTGTTTTTATAGGTACTTCAGCTGAACGGACCGTACCATCTAAAATTTCAGACATAGTCCAACTCCAGACTAAAATCAAATCATATAAATTTTTTCAATTCGTCAGGGGTAGAAATATTAAAGATCAGCCCATCAAAAGAATATTTCTTTGCATACTTAATAAATTTTTTAATATTATTCAAATTAAAGCCATTTGGTACTTTTATTTGTAAATATAGATTAATATCTCCCACAAATTTCTTTGTAACCGTGCGAATTTGTTTTAATAAGCCTTTTTCTTTAACTTTGGAACGCAGATCAATGCTAAAATTTAAAGAATCCAAAAATAATGCTAAAAAGAAATAATTTTGGGCAAGTTTTTCCGGTGTTTTTGAAAAATTGATATTCAATCCGAGAAAAAGGTCGGGATTAATCCCTCTTATCATTACCATGAGCTTGCCAGCTAAATTAGATATGGAGTTCATCCTAAATTTTAACCAATCCGGAAATTTTTTTCGTATCCAATTTAGGTTTAATCCATTTTGTGCCCTATCTTTCAGTATTGCAGAAATTTCATTTAAATCAATATTTTTTTCTTCTGCAAGCGAGGAGCAATATGGACAAAAACAACCACTATTCGGGGATAAAAGAGGCATTTCGAGATTTTCCAATTGAACTCCGGCAATTTGAGGAAATTCACATAGGAATTCGATATCTGATCTAAGTAGCGGCTCCAACTTTGGATTATTTGGGCAAAAGTAAGGTGAAATAATGTTATCTGATTGGTCAATTTGAGCTATTTCGGAATTTTTGAAGAATTCAGAATTATTTCGTAAAACTGAGTAAATAGGAACGAAATTTAGGCGAATTTTTGACCGTACCTCTTGGTAGATTTTATAATCATTGCTTAGAAAGAATAATAATGTATTATCTGGCAATTTTTCAGATAAATTCAGCCAATTATTGGAATTTTTCCCGTCATTTTCAGAATTAATGAAAAAACTCACACTCATCTCAATTCTTACATTCTTTCCTCATCATTAAATATTTTGTGACCGATTCTGAACTTCGTTTATGACTAAATGAATTCCGAGCAAATAAAAATAGGATTTTTTAGATGTTTGAGATAATTTTAACCAATGGAATTTTGAATCCATTCAATTAATGGAAGTATGAGATTTAATCCAATAAGAACTGCAATTGAGAGACTGATTGCAATAAAGAGAGCTTTTTCTATAGTTAATTCGACCATATCTATCTATTGGTATTAGGCTATTAAAACTCCTCACTCCTCAATTTCAAAAACAATATCAATATGTTTTGAATTTAACAATTCAATCACTCTATATGCGACATCTCGGAGATTGACGGAATATTGAAGTTTTTTGCGTTGTTGCCTAGCAAGATTACTGTAAATTCGTTGTCTAGTGGCATCAGCTCCATCGGGTATTTGTGTACTCAACCAATGAGATGAAATCTTGCATATCTTCATAATATTTTGGTCAGGGATGTAGAATTGGTGCTTGACAAGACCCTTGAATAGAGCTATGGATTCACTTACTCGTCCCAAATAATCAGCAACCCCGTGCGCATATCTGCTGAAGCTAATTAGGTTCGAGTTTACCCGTCTATGTCTTAGGTTAGCAGCTTCTTCGAAGGCAGACCAAGGACTGTTCTTATTACGACTCTCAGGAATTTTATTTACAATAGCAACATTAATAATATCACTCAAATCTACATCGTGACCTCGTGTTAATTTCTTTTTAATGATAGCTTTGAGATTGGAACCCTCGAGATAGCTTCCTGAACCAAAATCCATGCCTTGAACTTTGTCATTCGAGGCAATTAACACTTCTGATTTCATTCTTCCGGTCCAAGCATCGGTCCATGTAACTTTCTTTTCCCATTCTCTAGTTGTTTTATTTTTAATCCAACCTAGGTCTGATAGAATATGTTCTAATAGTATATGATCTGAGATCCAGAAGTCGATATCATCAGTTGATCGTTTTCGTCTCCAATCTCTCGTTGTACATTCACCTAAATATAATTTGATAGTACCCCTGACAAGATCTAATTCGCCATTAACTAATACTTGCTTCGCGCTTGAATGGAATTTCTGAGAAGGGTCCTCAGCAATATCCTTCAATCTTTTCAAAACAATTTTTGCTTTATTTGCACCAATATCAACAGGGATATTACCATCAGAAGGGTATTCTCTTGAACCGCCATTTAAGAAATTATAAAATAATGTGAAATTATCTTTAGGTATAATATATCTGGGATTATGGAACATTGCTTTGCTAAACACATAATATGTAGTGCCTACTCGATCTTGATACTTCTTTAAGGGGCGAACATCTCTAAGATTATCCCCTTCACTGACAGCATCAGCTTTAATATCCCAAATGTTTTCCATACTATATATTTAGATCACATCTAATTTTATATAATTTTGTGCTCTTAGAGCGTTAGATATTCAAAATCGTAATTGAAATAATTCAGGTGTCGAATAAGGAGTTTAAATATTTTTTTCAGAAAATAATGGGGGATGAGGCAAATAAATAACATTGTTAATTATATTAAAACAGCTCGAGTTTATCATCGTTATACTCACGTTTCGCCAATAATGGAAGAAGGGCTACTAATTGGAATTGCAATCGTAGCGATTTTAATCGTCATTGGGTTAATTTTTGGTGTTTTTGACTGGATCGCTGAATCCTTCAGCTCGTTATTTGATCAATTTTAAACAAAGCTAACGTATAAAAAAAAAGAAATTTAGCAAAAAATAATGCTATTTAATTAAACCTTGTTCTTTCATTTTCTCCAATTCTTCGTCCCGAAGTTTTTTCTTATGAATTTTCATGGCAAGAGTGACTGGTAATTGTTTCCGAAATTCAACGAACTTCGGCACGGCATAGGGCGGAACCTTTTCTTTACAGAAATTTATAATTTCCTCTTCGGTCACCTTTCCTTCATATTCTGGCTTCAATTGGATGAAAGCCTTTACCCTTTCACTGCCGGGTCGTTCGGGATCGGGGACACCAATGACACCTACTACATTGACTCCCGGGTGCTCGTACAAAGCATCGTCAATCACCATAGAATAGACTTTCATTCCAGACACGTTAATCATATCTTTAATGCGATCAACGATGTGAAAATAGCCATCTGGATCCATTTTGGCGATATCACCTGTCTTCAGCCACCCATCCTCTAACCCTTTCCCAGGAGTTGGCAAATAACCCTTCATAATTTGGGGACCTCGAATCCATAGTTCTCCAGTTTCGCCGAATGGAACATCCTCCCCAGTGTCGACATTAACAATTCTGACTTCGGTATCTGGAGTTGGTACGCCAATGGAGCGCTTCACCTTTGCTGCAAAACCTGTAACTTTCGAAAATGCTGAGAGATTCAAGTGCGTCGCCGCAGTAGCTTCCGTTAATCCGTATCCTTCACCCATAGGGACTCCAATTTTCTTCTCCATCCCCTCTGCGACCTCAGGAGGAAGCGCAGCGGCACCAGATAAGAGAAAAATCTGCATTCTCGGAAGTTCATAACGAAGCATCATCATGAAGTGCGTTGGGACTCCTAAAACAAGGAATGGACGATGTTTTTTTATGAGGTTAACAATTCTCTCAATATCTCTTGGATCAACCAAAAAGATGCGAAGCCCTAAAGATATGGCAGTGTACTGAGCGATATGGCCAAATTGGTGAAACATTGGGATACAAAGTAAGAGGGAAGCCTTTCCTTTCAAGCCTAATAATAGTGGAGCCATCATCCAATGCATTGCTTGTATTACATTAGTGGTTACGTTGTAGTGGGTCAACATTGTCCCTTTTGGAAGTCCAGTCGTGCCTCCAGTAAATGGAACCAGTGCTAGGTCCTCCTCGGGATCTATTTCAACCGTTGGCGGATTAGGTTCGTACTTTTCTAGCAAGCTTTCAAACTGGTGAGCATCTGATACTTCTTCCATCTCTGGCATTTTGTAATCAGGGAAAATGGGTACCGGTGTATAGATTATTGTTTTAATTGTTACTTTTTCCATCACTGATTTAACGAGTTCAATCCGCCTATATGAACAAATGACCGTTTCAGCTCCCGATTTGCCGATTTCATGAACTAAATCATCGTATCTATGTAAAATACTAATCGGAACATGAACTGCCCCTATCTTCAATATTGCATAATCACTCACTATGAATTTAGGACAGTTAGGAAGAACGGTTGCTACCTTGTCACCTTTTTTAACTCCCAGCTCTGCGAGTGCAGATGCTAACTTATCTACTTGGAGTTTAAGTTCTGTATAGGTCAGTTCTTTATCTAAATAAACGCAAGCAGTATTGTCCGGGTATTTTGCAGCGGAATCCTCTAAGAACTTGTAGATATTATGTTTGGGATACGGTTGCATCGATTTTTTCAGTGGGAATGGTCCTGATTTATAATTTTTTAGCCAAGGCTTATCAGCATAAGACATTCTCTCACCCAAGGGTTAATTTCGCTTTTAAAATTTGCCGATCAACCATTCCAGCCCGAGCGCTTCTAGGGTTTCAGGAGTTGGTTTACCGTCCTTATCCCACCCACGGAACTTGTAATAGGCGTCTAGGAGTGGATCGAGATTCACTACTTGTCCTTCACCCTCGCCTTCAGGCATCGGGTCTTCCAATAAGCGCTTTGGAAGAGTATCATCAGCTCTACTTGCACCTTCTCTACAATTGAAAGCTCGTTGAAGGTTGATGATTCGGGCGCCAGTTCTACTAAAGTCCTCGGAGGTCATTGTCCACCCCGTAAGGCTCGAGATCATTTTCGCCCAATCTTCCCTTGTAAGAACCATCCCCATGAATTTGCAGCCACCAATTGAATCAAAAACAATAAGGGCATCTTCCATATCCTTAACGGCTTTTGTAGTTTCCGGGATTTCCTGAAGGATATCTCCCAAATCTACGGCATCTATAATGAGGAATGGCATTGCTAGGAAAGCTGGTCCTTCTATATATGCGGTTATGTGGTCACCCCCGCGGTTGGCAACGGCAAATGCAAGCCCACAGATCTTTGCAGCTCGTGGGTCATAAGCTGGCAATTCGAGCCCTTTCACGTTCATAGCAAATTTTTCAGATCCTTTATTAAGTTTTTCTGCCATTATTCGTGATCCTTCAGCCAACAGATCCCCAAAGCCTTCCCGTTTTGCGATTTTATGGGTAAGTGCTATTATTGCATCACCATCACCGAATTTGAGTTCTATTCCATCTGTATCTTTTTTGGTTAATATGCCTTTCTCGAAACATTCCATTGCAAAAGCTATTGTGCTTCCAGCGGAGATCGTATCAAGCCCGTATTCGTTGCAAAGGAAATGGGCCAAAGTCACGGCTGCTAAATCATCGATGCCGCACATAGTGCCATAAGCGCCAAGAGTTTCATATTCAGGACCCTCTCCTTTACTCTTATAGGGCCCCTCTTTAATCTCGGAGATCCTACCACATGCAATTGGGCATGCAAAACAAGCTTTTCTATCTGTAAGAATGGTTTCCACTATTGCAGTTCCATTTAATTTTTCAAAATTTGGAAAAACGCCTGTCTGCCAGTTTCTAGTAGGCAATCCGCCTTTCACTGCCACCGTATCTAGCATTACAGCTGTTCCGTACACTTCAAGGGACATTTTTAATAGACTTTCATTTACCCAATTGTATCGATCTTTTGCATTTTCTTTGTATGCTTCTTTATCCGCTACTTGAATGACTGCTTTACCGCGTGATGCAATGGCTTTCAAGCGTTTCGAGCCCATTACCGTGCCCACGCCAAGATCGGA
>JABXJU010000367.1 GCA_013375405.1 Candidatus Helarchaeota archaeon | reverse complement strand
ATATATGGAGATACAGATAGTGTCTTCCTGAAAAGTCCAACTTCAGAGCAAATTCAGAAAATAATTGAGTGGAGTGATAAGGAACTCCGAATTGAATTAGATATAGAAAAAACTTATCGATATCTCGCATTGTCGGAACGGAAAAAGAATTATCTCGGGGTTTATTTAGATGGTAGTGTAGATATTAAAGGATTAACAGGGAAGAAACGCCATATGCCACCCTTTATTCAAAATGCATTTCTCGAAATGGTAAAAGAATTAAGTAAGGTAGAGGCGCCAGAGGATTTTGAGGAAGCAAAACAGCAAATAAAAAATAAACTCAAAAGTTTTATTAAAAAATTGGAGAAAAATGAATTTCCAGTTGAAGATTTAGCATTTCGAATGACATTATCCAGAGATCTGAATAGATATACTAAAACAATTCCGCAACATGTTCGTGCTGCACGATTACTTGAATCAAAACTTCATAAAAAACTAGGAAGCGGTGATATTATACGGTTTGTGAAAACTAAAGGCCCTGTAGGAGTCCTTCCAGTTGAATTAGCAAAAGTTACCGACGTTTCAGTTAAAAAATATAAGCAACAACTTGAATCCACCTTTGATCAGGTTTTAGATGCTATGGGCATTCAATTTGAAGAATTATATGGGATAAAAGTTCGGAAACTAGATGCCTTTGTCTAAATTTTAGAAATTTTAAAGATTTAAAAACAATTGAAACAAGTTAGCAGTATCAAATTTTTAAGAAAGAATCAATTAAGAATGAGTAGAGGTTACTGATTAGGTTCAAAAACGAATAAATGTTGTAGTGACATGATGATTTTAATTAAAGAAGTTGGCGACTAAAATGGTGACGGAAAAGGTGATTCAACAATTAGAAGCGCTTTACCAGAAGTTAATGACAAAAGACATGACTCCGGATGAAGAGGCACAGGCAAAAGTTCAATTATTGGAGATCTTATCGTCTGTTAAGGCCTATGCTGAAATGCAACAAGGAAATCAAGCAAGAGCGGTATTAGAACGAACGAATTCTTTGAAGAATTTATTATTAGATTGGGATCCTTATGGTTCTGCGTGGTTCAAAGAGGAAAAAACACTTGTAGATAGTGTTTATAATCTTCTCGCAGAAATTAAAAAGTTAGAAATTCAGAAACCAGCCACTGCTGATAATATGGTGATTGATAATTTAAAACAGCAAATTGTTAATCTTGAAAAATCTTTAAAATCTCAAGTCCAAACTTTACAAGCCGAAGTAGCCACTATAAAAAAATCGGTCATTGCATTAGCAAAAGCAGTAAAAGAACAAATGCGTACGAATACAACCCCCAAACAAAATAAAGCACGTTCTTCTATACGTTCTCAACAGAAACCAGTTGCAGCAAGTGCTCCATCAACTAGAACAAAAACTCGATCCCAACCGAGACCAGTACCGCTTACAGCAGCAGATTTGGATCATGTACATCAAAAGCCTATATCACTTCCAAAACCAGTACCAATTCTATTAGAAGGTAAAAGTGCTGAATCTCGTCCAGAACCATTCCAACACAGTAGAGTAAAGCCTATTCCGATTCCAAAACCAGAACCAAGCACGAAACCACAGCCCATTCCTTTAGATGAAGTTCCTAGTCCTTCTCCTATACCTCTATCAGGAGTAGATCTTGAGGAGCCAATCCCGTTAGATGGACCACCAGAAAGGGGGAAAGATAAACCTCAGCTGTTTAGGGCACTCTCATCTACGAAAAAAGAACCTAAAAAGAAACCTGATAAGGAAGAGCTTTTTAGTTTATTTTCAGGTGGCATTCCTGCATCATCATTAAGTGATGAGTTAGAGCTAGAGGTGGACCTTTCAGAAACAGGAGTACAACCGACGCAAATTTTCCCGCAAACATCTCAAGCAAATGCGGGACCTAGCTCCGATCCAGAAATCCTCTATCAAGAACTTATTTCTCTAGAAGGAAAACGATATTCAATTGAAAGGAGCATTCGCGATTTGAAAACCGATCGAGAGAACGGAATCCTTAGCGACCAGGAATACAAGGAAAAATTAAGTCAATTACTGAATAAATTACAAACTATATCAAAACGAATAGAAGTTATTCGAGAGACATTGGATTAAAAAATTGCTTATTTTTACCCCTTAACCATGGATTTGCATCCGATAATTAAATCTCTTAAGGTTTGATCAAAAGGCACAGAGCTAAAATTTAAATTATTATCGTTCTTGTTTTGTAATAACGACATTTGTGTGGTAAAATTCAAGGTGATATTTGGTTGAGTCATTTAGTTACTTGCCCTAAGTGTTCTAGACGCTTTAGTCCTGTTTATTCGCGCGCCATGGCGTGCGGAGGGTGTCCAAGCTCCTCCCTTGGTGACTGTGGTATGATAAAGTGTCCTTTTTGTCAAAATGAGTTCAAAATGTAATCGTTTAAATTAAGTTACTCATCGAATTCAGTTATTAATTTTTGATCTGCAAATTCTCCCTTATGAAATACAGTCAACGATTTAA
>JABXJU010000366.1 GCA_013375405.1 Candidatus Helarchaeota archaeon | reverse complement strand
TTTACGTTTCCAGTTCATGATATCTTTTTGTGAAATAATTTCTGGTTTAAAAAAATCATCATCAATTCTAGATGAGTAATAATGAAGGTCTGAAACGATTTTACCCAAGCTTTCACAATAAAATTTAAGCGGATCAGGTTGTACTGTGTTTCCAGGTTTCCAAGAATTAATTTGTTGATTTAAATTTGTCCAGAAATAGATACCCCCATCTCCTACGGATTCTATGAATTCAGAAAAAAGAATAAGCAAATATAGTTGGTCATCCAATTTTACACTTACGCTTCCAAGAGGTTGAGGGACATGATGAAATCCTGCTTGATACAACATTTTTAACATTTTAACTTCAGGATTCCTCGAGAAAATCCGAAATATTTTAATAATCAATTTTGAATCATCAGACAATCTAATTTTAAAAAGAGTATTAGTGGTGTTGCCGTTTCCTAATAGGTTAGTAGATGTTATATTCAAATTACTGTTGAATTTTGAAAAAAGTCGGTTAAATTGAATTTTATTGGAATTTAGGGTTTGGATCTCTCGATTATTAATGAGATCTTTGAGGAGAGTTTGAAAAAATAGTTTATTTTCCTCAGCTGGTCGTAAGAAGAGTTTCTCATCTTGACAGTTCAAAATTATGGAGAAATCTTTAAAATTTTTAACCTTACGGGCAATTTCAATTGGAACAAAATAGGTTGATCTATAATTTTGATTTTTACTTGAATGCAGTTCCAATAAAAATCCAATAATTTTGTTTAGATCTGAAGTATATATTAAAAATTCGTCTTTTT
This sequence comes from Candidatus Helarchaeota archaeon, assembly GCA_013375405.1. The sequence goes on along the minus strand of JABXJU010000366.1, from coordinate 1,734 downwards.
CTGTGATTGTAATTTCATGGTGGGTGGACTTTCCTGTCCATCGTTGAGATTGAACCCAATCTAGAAGATAGGGAACTATCCTTTTAGGTTCATTCCAAATTTCATTAGAACGGAAAGTTACAGGATAATTCACAGTACTAACAACTCATTCCGTGTCCTTGAAGATTTTCATCTAATTTTATAACAATTTTATCATAAATATATAAAAATAAAAATTCACTATTTACTAATTATAATCGTAATATATCAAAAAGAGTTTAAATAGATTAGCAAAAGCTTTACTATTTATTCGATAACTCTTTCATTCCGGGGATTATATAAGGTTATTTTTCTCTTAGATCTCAATTTAATCCTCTTTAATTTATAAGGCGGGATAAAAATGGTTGAATGGACGGGTATTATTCTTGCAGGTGGTATCGGGTCACGATTGATGCCAATCACCGCCGATCGTCCGAAACCTTTGGTTCCCGTAGTAGGGAAGCCCATGATTGTTTATGCTATAGATTTACTGCTGTATGCAGGTGTGCATAATATAGTTATTGTTATTAAACACATGGGCGACCAGATTCGGGAGTTTTTAGCTCACCAAGATTTTGGTGTTGATATTAAAATTCCTGAGGTTGATTCATTGGGTACAGCTGATGCGGTACGAAAAGTTAGTGACTACGTTAAGACCGATCATTTAGTTGTGTCCATGGCAGATATAATTACCAACATTCATCTTCGCGAATTCCTTGATTTTAAACTTGAAAGGGGGGGAATCGGGGCGATGAGCTTGGTTGATACCGATAATCCCAACCAATTTGGAGTTATAGTCCTTGATCAAGAACATAAAATCCATTCATTCTTAGAGAAACCAGGTTCTGTGGAATTATACCTTTCTTCGATGATTTCGACTCAGAATGTCCATTTACATAAAAATGTCATTAATACGGGCATTTATGCGTTTCAGCGAGAGGTTTTAGACATTCTCCATAGAACAAACCTCATGGATTTCGGAAAAGATGTATTTCCCTATTTTTTAGAGAACGAATATATTCTTCATGGATACATTGCGAAATATTATTGGCAAGACGCTGGTAATCCCGAATTCTATAAATATACGAATTGGGATTTACTGCGAAAATGGGCTTGGCCAATAGTTCCGTCTGGAAAAGAAGTAAGAGAGTATATTTGGATTGGAGATAACTGTGATATTCCGAATTTGAATGATATTAATCAACATGTTGCTATCGGAAACAATACCCGTCTTGGGACCAATGTACATATAGAAACATTAACCGCTTTAGGAAAACAAGTCGAAGTTGGACAAAATACACAGATAAGAGAGTGTGTAATTTGGGATAATGTACATATCGGAAAGGACTGTCGAATTATAAGTAGTATAATCTGCGAAAACGTTGAAATTGGCGATGATGTTCTCATAGAGCCAAATGTTGTTATTGCTTCCAATTCAAAAGTAAAATCTGGTACAAAAATTACATCTGGAAAACAATTTTCGCCTCATTCCGAGATTGGTTTTTAATCAGGTTGAAGAATTTTCATGACTGCGAAAATCATCCTGAGTACTGATCCGGGTATAGATGATGCTATGGCGATAATTTTTCTTAGCAAATTGAATACCTTGGAAGCCATATGGACGACCATGGGGAATAATACCATTGAAAATGTGACAAACAACGCAACTAAAATCTTAGAATTAATGAATAAGACAGAGATTCCTATAATAAGGGG
>JABXJU010000365.1 GCA_013375405.1 Candidatus Helarchaeota archaeon | reverse complement strand
GCCGATTTTGCACATTTTCAATAGTGATGGGGAGAAAGTGGCGCCCTCGTTCCGTAAAGAATGTAGTAGAGGAAATAAAATTACTCAAGGACCAAAAATATAAAGACATAGCTTTCATTGATGATAATTTTACTTTAAATAAAAAAAGAATATTTCGATTATGTGCTGAAATAAAAAGAAATCAATTAGATAATTTAAGATTTGTAGGAGATTGCAGAGTTGATAATGCCACATTTGATATTCTTAGAGCACTTGTGACAGCCCATTTCATCCAAATAGTCTTTGGAATCGAAAGTGGTACTCAACGAATTCTGGATTATTACAACAAGCGTATAACTCTCGCCCAAATTAAACAAGCAGTTAAGAATGCAGATAAAACACGATTAGAATTCATTTATGGGTCTTTTTTATTAGGAGCCCCTTCTGAAACGCTTTCAGAAGTTAGAGATACCATTAAGTTTGCCAATAAACTAAATATCACGATCCCAATCTTTCAGATATTATATGCGAATCCAATCTCCCCGATTTATCGAGAATTAGTAGAAAAAGGGCAATACCTCCCTCAAGAAGATGACTGGAAAAAAGTCTTTAAAATCCCCGATATTTCTCCTACGTCTCTCCCAATCAAGGTATTGATGAGACTGATAGAAGAGGAAGTTAATCAGATTCTCGGTAAAAGACGTATTATTCACCATCTTTTTAAAGCCTTAAAATACAAATATTATATTGATACCACAATCGCTTCAATAATTAAAAGAGAACTTATATGAGTTGAACGCAATGACCTCCACTAAATTGCTTAGGATCGTATTCAAACTCTGTGCGCTAATAGCATTTCTTCCCTTATTTTTCCTGGCACTATTATTTTCCAATTTCCTCCAAAATATTATGAAAAAACCTCTAGAAGAACTCGGGGCGGAAGATGTCAATCGCTTATTAGCAGAAAAAGGCTTATTTGCTATTTATGAATTTATAAAATACAAGAAATAACTCCATCCCGTTGATTCAATGTGGATGTACTTTTATTTGTGATTAATTATTCTACTCTTTAATTACTCTAAGAAAAAGAAGACAATTTTTCCGCCTAACAACGTAACTGTCGCACAGATCGACCCCAGACTCATCTAATCGAGTTTGAAAGTCTTCATCCAAATCAAATCATCTCCCCATTCATCAAAGACTTCTCCATGTCCCTCCTTTCTAAGCACCAGTTCCATCATTATAAGTAAATCCTGCTGAGTCCTAAGATCTGCAGTATCTAAAATCTTCCTTATACTCTCAACAATTTGTTTCGCATCAATAGACAATTTAGTTAAAGGAAAATTCTCCAGTTCCCAAGCCAAATACTTATAATAGGGACGCAATCTCCCATTATGAATGGCAAAAATAACATCAAAGAACAATGGAATTGAATATGCAGCTTCTAATCTTGCAGCCAATAAATCATTATCGCGCATGCCTTTCAAAGATCGATAAACAAAGTTAATGTAGCCATCAAGCGATCCCTTCACGAATTTATTAACATGTATTTCTGGGATTCGCCCCTTGTCATTAACCAGTTTCTGAATTTCCATGTTTTTATCAATCAACACCTTCACGTGAGTAAATGAATATCTATAAAACCATTCCGGACTTCCCCACGAAGCAAATTCCTTGAATTCTAATAATGAATACACCATTAAATCCATCTTTTTATATAATTTTCGAGGATACTTCCTCTTATAGATTGCAACTTCACTATCTTTGACGATTATATACACATCATAATCTGAATCTTCCCTTCCAAACCCTTTCCCTCGAGAACCTGAAAGAAAAAACCCGAGAATGTTCGGATCTTTCCTTCCTCTTCTAATTTTTCAAAATGTATATTAGCTTTCATATCCAACTATTTGAAAAAGTGGTCTAATTTATTTTTTTTAATTAAAAAACACCCGTCGATTATAAATTTTTTATAAAGTACCAATTGGTTATTTATCATAGAAAGAAAATGAAAGGGATCAATTGGGTGAAACTGGGGATTGTTCTCATCCCATTCGGTTTCGTTTCTCCATTCCTGTTCATCCCCTTGGATTATCTCTGGAATTTTATGACAATAGAGATTGCGATATTTACTTTCTTTGCTGCAGAAGTTCTCGGCATTTTTTTCATATTTTATGGGAAAAGGAAAGTGAAACATGACTTTTCGTGCAGGCTACAAGAAGTAATGCAGGAAAAAGGGGGAATCACGCCTCCCGAGCTTGAGCAAATTGAACAAGAGGTTTTTGGTTTAATAAAATTATATGGAATTTTTTGGCACCCATATAACTATGATATACTGAAACAATTGTGGATATTGAAAAGATTAGATGAAGTAAAATGGAAAAACACGATTCTGAAGTAGAAATAATTTAAATTGGTTATTATTAAACAAGTTTAGTGGAATTAATGAAAAAGCAAAGATGATTAAATGGAAATCAGTGTTAAAAAAGAATCTTTAAGATCGATAGGTATAACGGGACTTATTTCCTTCATTATAATTTTTTATGCTGCATTTGAATAT
>JABXJU010000091.1 GCA_013375405.1 Candidatus Helarchaeota archaeon | reverse complement strand
TCTGATCGCACGTAAAAAGACGAACTAATGAAATATATTTCTCCAAGAGCGTCTAAAAGAACCAGCAGTATTAAAAAGAAAAAGACAATCCGAAATGACATTTTTCAAATCCTTCTTAAACAAGGATATTTAGAAGAAAGTCATCCACCAATGGCAAGTGGAAGAGAGTCCATCCGCACGTCTTATAAAGTAGGTGATCATTATCAAAGAGCCTTAGATGATGAAGCCCAAACTAAAATGAACCAATCAATCAATATTGATGTTGAAGTTATTGAAGGAAATGGACAATATAATCCATTTAATGTGAATATAGCTGAGGAGTACCCAGAAGAAATATATTTTAACGACTCTATTTATCGCGAAGAATTATTAGATAAAACCGGAGATTTGACACTAAAATGTTCAAAAATCAATGCATGTTACCAGAGACAAGAATTTGAAAAGACTTTAGATCATGGAAAGAACTTGATGAATATATTTTTTACTAATTTATATAACGCATACACTCAAAAAGCAAGGGCAAACAAGTTAAAGTTTGATAAAATAAGCCACTTTATAGAATATTTAGCTAAAAATAATAAGATTCCCTTTACCACGAGTGATTTACGTGACTATATAAAGAAGATTAAACATATTTTTTCCGATGATTCAAATACTGAGATAAAAGCATACAGGTTGAATGAGGTGTTCTCAGAATTTGATGCAAAACTGTGGCGCTATCTCGATCACCATTAAGTATCTCCATATAAAACTTCAATCCCTAGCTGCTCTGCTTTCCTGATAATTTATTTAATAGAATATTGCCCTACTCCAGTAATATTGGAATAGGGGACGTAAAATAGATTATTAAAATATTAATTATGCCAACTGAATTCTTTACAAAATTATATATTATAATGGGTATTAATGAATAATATCTAAAATCTAGAAAGCCAAAAGATAGAACATGTCTAGTAATGATTTAAAGTTAAAAGAGACTATTAGTAATCTTGAAAAAAAATTCAGTGAGTTTCGTGTCTACGGGGATGAAAGAGATCTTGAAATTTTCGAAGCGAAAGAAAACCCAGATGGTCCGAACTGTGAAATATATATAAGAGCGCCTTACATTTATCCTGAATTAAAAAGTGATCCAGAGAATAAGAAATTATTAAGAAATAGTTCAAGGTTAATGAATATATCACACTGAAAATGGAAGGAGAAACCTTATATGGGTAAAAAGCAAAGGGATTTGTTTGGTAATAGAGTTGAAGGGATTGATTCAAAGCAAGTTAGGCGTTCTCGAGGAATTCCTTCTCTTTTAAAGGTATTGCGGAAATTTCCGACCATAATCCACTTTATCAGTACTACAATAGGATCTAAATATGAAAAACCAAAAGAGCCTATGAAAAAATCAATAATTTCCTTATTTAATAATTTATTATATCAGATAGCTAAAGCTAAACAAGAGCCTAAATACACACTTAGGATTTCGGGAAGATATGTGGAAGTAGACTCTTACCGCTTCTTAGAGCAACAGATCAACTCTACTAAAGATTTATATCAAAATATTTTAAAGGGCTATTTTTCACAAACTACCACTGAATGTTTTCATCGGGTAGTGACTTATTTAAATCTACTAGTAAAATATTGGAAATACTCACTAGAAGGCTCTGAGGATGTTTTAAGCCATGGCGCTGAGAAAGGAGATGGATGGATGGCTCCAATAGAAGAACTTGCAGAGTATGCTACAGAATCATTTGATAATTGGAGCTGTAGTTTTAAAATCTCTCCAAAACTAATCATTGAAGAAGATACAGGAAGCTATGAATTTAGTATTAACTACCCTAAAATCCTTAAAAATAAACTATACAATAACGATAATTTTATGCATTTTGCTAACCGATATTTAACTAAAGAAGCACTCCAATTGTTACATGAACAAGTAAAGACAATGGATAAAGGGGGAATTCTCAATTACGAAGAATTAGCAAAAAAAGGTGCTGCCTCACGTATTAACCCTCATATCACTTATGGTGGAAGAACTTATTATTTGAAATCTAAGTCAACAATTGATTTTAGTGATTTTGATTTTAAAGACAATTATAAAGGTGTATATATGGAACATATAGGTGGATGGGATACTCTTGAGAACTATACTTCGTTAAAAATTGTTAAGAAGCGTTTAAAATCAATTTCAGGATTGGAATCCTTAAAGCGATTAACTTATATAACCTTTAAATGGAACTTACTAAAAGAGATTAAAGGATTAGAAAATCTCATTAACTTGAAGAAACTCACTCTTTCAGGTAATAAAATTGAAAAAATTAGAGGATTGGACTCTCTTATAAATTTAAATCATTTAGATCTTAGGTGGAACTCCATTTTTAGAATTGAAGGATTAGACTCTTTAGAGAACTTAACACATTTAAACCTTGACCGTAATCCCATTCTAAGAATTGAAGGGCTTTCTAATCTTACTAATTTAAAAGAACTCTCAATTTCAGATACTCGAATTTCAAATATTGAAGGACTTGATTGTTTAAAATCACTTGAGACTCTTAAACTGAAGAAAAATGGGATAACTGAAATTAAAGGTTTAGATAAGTTACAGAATCTTAAGTCCCTTTATCTTTCAGAAAATCAACTTCAGAAAATGAATGGGATTGAGAAATTGATTAATTTAGAAAATCTCTATTTGGATAATAATAATATTACAAATATAAATGGATTAAATTCATTGATAAATCTAAGAAGGTTATCATTAGAAAATAATAAAATAACTGAAATCAAGGGTCTTGATACTCTCGTTAATTTGAAATGGTTGAATTTAACCCAAAATAAAATTCGAAAATTGAAAGGATTAGAAAATTTAGAGAGCCTAAGGGACGTGTATTTTTCTAGATATGGTGAATTTGTCCAATTAGAAGAGAGGTTCACAGGTAAAGGAATTCACAAAGGAAGGAGATATGTTAGAGAGTGTCGAAGAAAATTAGGAATAGAGTAAGGGGATTTAGAATTGTGAAAGATGATTTTTATTTTAAAGATTAGGCAGGTTGTAGGGAAAAGAACATCAGGAAAATTCAGCACTCAAGTTATTAAAATAATTTATAATTTTGAGTATCCTATAGAAATATAAGACAAAAATTAAAGAGAAAAAATGTGAAATTGCCGTCTGAGAAAGAATTCAAGGTTAACGAGTACATTACGCTGAAGCTGGAAGAGGGAAAGACCAACATTTACGTGAAGGGTCAATTGTTTAATCAATGTAAGTTTTTATTGTTGAATATTCCTGTTGATAAAATTAGCTCTTTTGATGAAATTGATTCAATTGATGAAGCTGCTGAAAAAATGGAAAAGAGACCTCATCAAAACTTTGAGATTCCAAGCGAGACTGAATTTTGGGGGCATTGCTCGAACTTGCAAGTATGGGCTGAGCATGATTACGATACTCGTCTTTTGCACAGGAATATAGCTTTTCCACTACTAAAAAGATTATCGGATATAGGTGATGTAATCGCTCGTCGTGTATTTAAGGAAGAAATAATTAAGAGATTATTAACTGGTACTAAATCTGTGTTAATTTTTTTAAAAGATTATCTTCAATATATTCCTCGTGAGAATTTAATAGAACTTTTTGACGATTCACAGTTTTACTCTCTTATATACGACTCTGTAGAGAACTCTGAGGATAAATCGGATTTTGGCTATTCTTTTTTATCCACATTTGCACAACTAGGCGTTCCAAAAGCAAGAAAATTATTGAAATTGAAAATAGAAGAAGCGGTTAAAACTGAAAATCATAATAACATTTTGTATCTTAGACCATTTTTTAGTCATATCCTAAAGCGAGATCTAAATGTCATTTTTACATGTGAAAGTTTTCTTAGTAATATCTATATTTCCTTTCAAGATATTAAAATGGCACGATCTTATGTCTTCCCTCTCCTAACCACACTTGTGGAATTAGAGGTCCGAAACTCTAAAGATATATTAACTGAACTAATAAAGACAATTCTAAAAGAAAAAAATCTGAAATATTTTGCACTTCTGACCACCTATTTCAGAGAAAATAACTTTGATTTAATTCCTATTGAAGATCTTCATAATTTTTTCCTCGCAAAGGATGGCACTGTAAGAAAGGATTTAATCGAAAAGGCAGAGGATTTGACATTTGTTTATCCGTTATTACACGTTTCAGCAGAAAAAGGGGATATACAAAGCACCACTATTTTATCAACATTCCTTAGAGAGATTGTTAAAAGTGGCTTAGATGATTATATGATAAGTCATCTTAATAAAAATAGACAATATTTGAAATATATTATCCCTGAATGGGAAGTTAGTGCACTTAATTGGCTTGAACAGAAATTACCTGGGAAACTTAAACTTGTAGAACGATTTTTTTACGATGTAAGAAATAAAAAACGGGAAAGAGAAGAGACAATCCCAGATTGGTGGAGAAATCCCTTCCAATTTTATATTGAAAATAATCATGTGGAAGGAATCGCCCTTATGGATGTTAATCACTGTGATTCTTGTTTACAAAGTAAAGATATGTATCTTGAATATGGGGAAATAGAGCCAGGTAATTCAGATTGTTGTAGGGGGTGCGGACTTTATAAAATTCCCAACGATATTGTGTTATTTGAAGAATTAAAACAGCTTTTCATTTATGCTAATTCTTTTTTTAGCAACGAATATATATCACCGTGGTTAGGAAGCTTAAAGTCGCTCGAAGTGTTATTTTTATATGCTTGTGGTTCCGAGAATTTAGGTGCTGTCTTACCTAGATTTTTATCACTTAAAATTTTGGTAATGAATGAGAGTCATATTCGTACTTTACCTGATACTATAGGGGTCTTAAAAAATTTAGAACATCTGGATTTAGAATGGACACATATACACACTCTTCCTAATTCAATAGGTAATCTTAGTAGTTTAAAAAGACTGATTCTTGATAATAATCCCATCTCCCGTCTACCTGACACTATGAAGAATTTAACGAATTTACACACACTTTCCTTGGTCAACACTAGCAGCTATTATAATTTCGAATTAACCGAGTTTCCTGAAGTAATATGCTCAATCACTTCTCTTAAGAATCTTTATTTAGAAAGAAATCGTATTAAAAGTCTACCCGATTGTATTGGACAATTGAAGAATCTTAGAATATTGTCATTAAATAAAACACAGATAGACCAACTTCCTCATTCAATCGGGAATCTAACTCTTCTAGAATCATTATTGATAGAAGATTGTAAATTAAATTCACTTCCTGAATCTATAATTAATTTAGAATATTTAATAAATCTCAATATCAAAGGCAATATTCTCTCAAATTTGTCTGACAAAGTAGTACAATTCCTCTTAGACCTTGAAGTCATACCTGAAAACGATTTAATCTATCTGCGTGTGAATAAATCCCAAGCTAAGATCTTAAACGAAATTGAAAGACGTACGGGATCTAAACTCAGTCTAGTTCCAAAGATTCAGTCACGGCAATTGGTTTTTTTCTCAAGTAGAACCCCAGATCAATTCTCGGTTGAAGAAAATAAGGTAGTAGGCCTCAGAGTTTCAACGAGTAAAAATATCGAGGATTTGATAAGTAAGATCACCACTCTAAAGGTTTTGGATCTTAAAAGCCCATTCGATACAATCCCCTCTTCATTCAAAAATTTGAAGGACTTAGAAATATTACGTCTAAATTCATGTTCTATAAAAACTATTAGCAATCTCGAAGTCTTTTTAAAGTTAAAGGAACTAGACCTTTCGTCAAATCAAATCTCCGAAATAGAGGGTTTAGATAACCTAATCAACCTAGAAATACTTAACTTAGAATATAATAGTATAGTAGAGATAAAGGGATTAGATAACCTTATTAATCTTAAGGAATTGGCTCTTGATTTCAATAAGATTAATGAAATTAAAGGGCTTGAAAATTTGATAAATTTATGGAATTTAAGACTCGGAATTAACGATATACCTAAAAATCTGATTAAGTCAATTTCTGAGCATGAAATGATTGAAGGATATAAATTTGTTAATTATTGTCAAGATAAAATAATCGACCAACAAAAATTGTCAAATCAGTTTGTTATGTATCAGAACAAGAGATTTTATGTATGGAATGGATCATTGCTACTTAAAGGAGAGGGAATAACTGATATTAACCAGATCAAAGGATTTCGCGATATATCTGATATTCAGATTTTAGATTTAGGTTCAAATGAAATCTCAGAAATAAAGAATCTTGACCATTTGACCACCTTAAAGAAACTTTCCTTTCAATCTAATAAAATTACCAAAATAGAATGATTAGAGAAATTGAAGGAATTAGAGATTTTAAATCTCAATTTTAATATGATTAAAGAAATAGAAGGCCTTAAAACACAAAAAAAGTTAAAAAGATTATTGTTAAGTGATAACCCACTAACAGAGATCAAAAATATCGGTCATTTAGATAAATTGGAAGATCTATCTATTCGCTTAAAGCAGCAATTTTGGGACGATTTAAAGGTCAAAATGGGTGATGATTTTTTTAACGACATCGGTATTTCTCATAGAGGTTACTTCATAAAAAATCCTCAAAAATTAGTGGAATACAGTATAATTATGGAAAAAAAAATAAAAGGAAATGCATAAGATTATGAAGATATTCACATCAGAAAAATTTCATTAGTTATGGGATCTAAAAAATGGCTAAATATATGGTACAAGAGGGTAAATGGGAAGAATTTTTTAATTTCGAACTTGCTGATTTGATCTATTCAAGGAAAAAATCACATACATTAACAGATTCGGTGGACTATCCTCCAGATAAAAAGCTTACTTTAATGATGGCATCTTTAGATCAGAGGGAGATATAGGATGATATGATGTATTGTCATATCCAACTATAAAAGGGCACGATGATAAAATGGAAACAAGACATGAATTCGATATAATTAAAAGTCTTAATGACAATATCACTACATAACAAAAATCTATTAGGTCTTAGATAACAGTGGAAGAATGTAAGATTAATGAACATATAACGTTGAAATTAGAAGGAGATATAACTAAAATTTACATAGACGACGTTCTATTTCTTCATTGTAAATATCTTTTATTAGAAATTCCTGCTGATGATACCGAATCGCTTGAAACAGTAGATTCTATTGATGAGGCTGCAGATGTTCTGGATAAAGATAAAATGCAACATTTTACGCCATTTTTTCAACAAAGAAAGATTCATAATATCGACCCAAAAACAGAGTTTTGGGGGCATTGCAGCAACATACAAGCGTGGGTAGAAAATAACTATGATACACGGCTTCTTCATTCGAATTTATCATTTCCTCTCTTAAAAAAATTAACTGAAGTAGGAGATCCCGTTGCAAAAAAATATTTCAAGGAAGAAATTGCACGAAGGTATTCGAGTGGGTATCAACCTGTAAAAGAATATCTATTACACGCTGGTTATTTACATTTTCTTGATGAAAATGAGTTAGAGAGTATAGGAGCTCCTAAAAGACTAGGCGAAATCACAATATTTGATAACGAGTTGTCATACTTAATTCCAGTTCAATTAATTGAGTTGGATGAAGTCTACCAAGATATTATTAAGAAAATATTAGCAAATAGAGCATATCATACACATGAGTTTTATAGAATTGCACGGATAACAAAATTTCCATCGATTATTGTTGCAGATTTTAGTACAATTCCAGGGAAATATCCATCGATTTCTGATATTTATCTTCGCTTTATTATAGCGAAAAAAGTGGATTATCACAAACTCTCAAATGAACATTTGCACCGTATTCGCCTCTCTAAAGATCTTCGTTACAATCTGGATAAGAACACCATACACAGTGAAGAATTTTTTGTGACGCTTTTTGATCTAATGAATTTTCATTTAATGGATTTATGGACATGAAATCAAAGGATTTAATCCTTTAATAGATCTTATTCCGGGACTATTAGCATCATATCGGTCATCTTATACTTGCTGCTTAAACACTAAATAACAAAGCAATGAAATTAGGCGTTTATTAAGGAGCACCCAACTATAATAACCTGTTCCAAATATTAAGAAGCTGATTTAGTACCTCAGATAAAATCATCCATCTTCTTATAATTATCTGGATCAAAGTCAGCATCTCTCCAACCGTAGATATCAATATTTCTCATCACTTTTGGATCTCCTTGTTCATATATCGAATTTATCTTATTGATTAAATTCCGAGTAAAGAATTTTGTAAGATACCGAAATCTATCGGCAAGAGTATCTCTTTCTATATGATAGAAATGTTCATCAACAAGAATATATTCAAATGCTAATATAAAGGTTTTAAGAGCAGAATGGTCACACTTTTCTAATGTGGTAACGAGATCATTTGGTCTTTCATCGATTATTTGATATAAAAATCCAGTAGAAACAAGATTTGCAATATCTATTGGTCGTGCTTTTTTAATAAGGTTTAATATCCAGGAATAGTAAACCTCTTCATTAGCTACTTCGATTTTTTCAAAAATGCTTTTCAGATTATCAGAATATTCATCAATAGTTTCAAAGAACTCGTACTCGTCAAAATCCTCCTCAACTTCATTTGAATCAGAATGAATGCTATAATACCCATCTGTTAATCGATGTCCTTCATAGTCTCCAATATAGCCCCATTTATTTAATATATGAGTCCTTAGAATATATTTAAGGAATGAAGAATTAGGATCTGTAGTTAATTTACATAAATCTTCAAGGGAGAAATGAATATTGATTTCTCTTTCAAATACATATTTACTTATCTTATCATAGTCTCCTTGTTCAATATCCCTTCGTAATTTTTCTTTAGAATATAGCATTCCTATCTTAACGAATTTTTGATTCTTATATTAAAAAAAATTAAACATATTCATTTATTGTTGAATCATTCTATGTTTCTTTCTTTCCATTCATCAATCTTCTTCTTGATTTCTTCAGGATCAGTTGAATCTGTAAATCTTACATCAACCTTACCTGTCGCAATAGCTTTTTTAAAAGCCCAGCTCGCACCATCTTTATCTCCTTTTTTCTCATATACATCCTTGAGATCCATCCATGCTTGAACAATAGTTGGATCAATATCTAATCCCGTTTTTATAGCATCGATCGCTCTATCTAATTTATTGGCTTTAGACAATGTTGTTCCCAAATGAAACCATACAGCTGCTACATCAGGATTAATTTTTAAACTCCTTTCATAAGCATTGATTGCTTTTTTATAATCGCCATTATTTACATGAGCCATGCCAAGTCCAACTAATGCATCAAATGACGACGGTTGGATTTCTAAAGCCTTGTTATAGGCTTTAATTGCTCCTTTAAATTGTTTTGAATCATCTAACGCCGATGCTAAATGAATCCAAGCATTAATACGACTTGGATCAAGCTTTACAGTTTTTTGAAATGCCTCGATTGCTTGCTTATGTTCTTCTTTCGCGATGAGCGCCGTACCTAATGAATACCATGCACTAGGATTTCTTGAATCAATTGATATGGCTTTTTTTAGTGGTTCAAGAGCTTTATCATGCTGATTAGTTTCTACATATAAATGTCCAAGGTTAACCCAAATTCGTGAATCATTAGGGACATACTCCAAAGATTTTTTGCAGACTTCAATCGCCTTATTTGAATGCCCTAATGCTCTATAGACAGAACCAAGTAACATCCACGCTTCTACATAACCTGAATTATTTTTAACCGTGTCTTCAAGTAACTCAATGGCTTGTTCAGGTTGCCTTGAAGCAACAAGAGATTGGACTAACCTTTGAAGTTCATGGGGATCTTCATTCATTATTTTTAGCCTTTTGATGTTGTATATTTATTTTTGTCTTACTTTAATATTTTTTTCATTGTATTTAAAGTCAATACTCGACCACCACTCATTGATTCTAATTGCCGTCTATCGACAATGCCGATAATGTGCTTGACAACCGGATCATTCGCTTCTATGAAATAGATCTGTCAAATCATTTCTTCTTCAGTCACGATGCCTTAGATTTTAATCGAATGTATTTAAACAAAAAATAAAAATTTTGAGTTCAACAAAACTAAAGAGGTTTAAATGCTCCTGAATAGAATTATTAAGGACAACCCCAAATGTTTTATTTTTTTAAATAGATCCAAGTTATTTTTAGAATAAACGTTAAAAGATGAAAATGTCAGGAAACAAGGATGATGAATCTCCGTCTGGCAAGTACAACACGTTTCAAAGCATTTCACTGCTTTTCAGAGAAAAAGTTAGAAATGAAAGAATTCAATCACTCATTTAGAGTGAAGATTTATATACTAAATTGAATAAATAGATTATTAAGCCTAAAGACAAAAAAATATAAGATGAAATTATGAATATTGATGAAAATATTAAAATTCTTGAAAAGAATTTTGATGAATATCGAGTTTATGGGGATGAGAGGGACCTTGAATTTTTTAAAGAAGCGTATGACTCAAAAGGCCCTAATTGTAGTGTTCCAATTAAAGTCCCCTACATTTATCCTGAATTAAAAAATGACCAATCCAACCAAATAAAATTGAGTCCTAAGGTTGTAAAAAACGCAATTGCTGAGTTTGTTAAATTTAAATTAAGAAATTGGCGTAAAGTTGTCGTTTATAGAAGAATTGAAGACAAGATAACGGATGACTTTGGTTTAGAAAATAATTGTGCTGTTCCCTTATCCACATATACTTTACTAAATAATACTCGACGTACAAATCCAGTTAAGGCAAAAGAATATGCTCTTAGAATATTAAGGAATAAACAAATAATAGATAATTACCGCTACGGAAAAATATCAGAAAAAGAGTTCCAGGATCTGATGCGTCAAGTGCAAGAGGAACATAGAAGTGAACGAGAGAAACCAAGGTCTCTTTTTCAACTTAAGAATGACAATAACCTTGTTCTTAACCACATCGAAAAATATGTAGGGAAAATTGAAAAATCAATCCATGATCAAGAGTTTGATCGTGCTCCATTGAGTATACACATCATTCCTAAAATCCATAATCAAGATTATAGTGCTTTAGTTACCTCAGGATTAAGCTATTCACCAATGTTTCCTCCCGATGTTATGGAATTTTTTAAATATTCTGAACTGATCATTAAATTACCATTGGATTGGCCCTTACCCATAGATGTAATCAAGGATGATGAGTTTTTCTGGCCAATTAGACAATTATTATCTTTAATGAAATATATCCATAGTAATCAACAATGGTTTTCTGATATGCATACTTTTGGGAACGGGAATCCACCACTCCCTTTCGCTAAGAATACAAAACTTTGCGGATTTCTTTTTATGTTTCCCCTGATATCATTTCCACCAGAATTTTGTGAATTGAAAATTGATGAATTTAAATCCGTAATTTTTCTACAGTTAGTCCCTTTACACAAAGAAGAAATAGATTTTACGATTACAGAGAGCTCCGAAGCATTATTAGAGAGAATTGAAATGGGGGAGATTCCCGACCATGTTGATATTCAAAGAAAAAGTACCTTTGCTTCGGATAAATCTGACTTTAAGCCTTCTGAAACTAAAGGATATTTCTGTCCTTATTGTAATACAATCTTAAGAGATTTCAAACCAAAAGGGGTGAGATGCTCCTCTTGCAAAAGAGTGGTTAAAATGAATAGAGAAGGTAAATTATTCTCCATCGATATCCCAGATGAAAAGCCATCCGTCTCTAAAAAAGAACGCCAGAAAGCAGAAAAATTATTTTTGGAGGGATTAAATCTGCATAAGCAGTCAAAATTTGAACAGGCACTAGAGATATTTAATAAAGCGATAAAATTAAATCCATATGATATGAGAGTTTATAGTATTAAAGTTGAAATACTTCATAAAATGGGGAGATATAAGGAAGTACAAGAATGTGCAGAGGAGTGGATGAAATACCAGTAAAAAATCTTACAACCCTAATGAAATGAGAATTCTGGAGGGTTTACGCGAATGGACATATTCCGATGCATTTATGAAGGATATACGAAGAGGAAGAAAAAGAAGTGGGAGATCCTGGTACTGCTGCTAGGAGAAGAAACTCCTTGGTGATTCAGAATGAAAGAACTCAGAGAACTTATGGAATGGGTAAAATTGAAAGTAAGAAGATTAAAATTTTTTGTTAAAGAGGGGAGAATTGTCGATGCCATAAATGTAATGGGCATTGAACTTGGTAGACAAGATAGAATTTCGACCTATCCTCATGAAAATAATTTTGAAATTAGATTTTATTCATTATCAGATTTTTTTAAGCAAGTTGTAAGCATTGACGGAATAGGAATTAAAGCTGATATCAGTTTAGGAGACTTCGGTTACTCAAAACAGTATTTTTATCATGCTTTAAAAATAGTAAAAGATCCCGAGATAGGTATTCCAAACAAGGAATATCCCCTGATTATTAGAAATAACACGTGTTCCGTGTTTATAGCGCCAAAGTTGGGGGCAGAAAGAATAAATTTACGAAATTTGGTAGATATTGATATTGATGATCCAAATTTAGTTGAAGAATTGCATTTTAAGAGAGGTAATTTAATCGCAATTCCAGATGGTATTAAGCAACTCAAAAATCTTAAAAAATTACATCTTGGTTTTAATCCATTAACTCAATTAAATGATTCTTTGAAAGAGATAATAACTCTTGAAGAATTATATTTACAATGTACCGCTTTAGTTAACCTTCCTGAATGGATTGGGGAATTAAAAAATTTAAAAATTCTGAATCTTGGTGTTACTAATCTCAACTTTCTTCCTGAATCAATAAAAAATCTTTCTTCGTTAGAAATTCTGGATTTAGAATGTGTAGAATTGGTAAACATAAATGAAATTCCAGAATTAATAAATGCACGCAGCCTTAGAGAATTAAATCTCTGTAGAACAGGATTTTCAAACATATCAAGTCTAAAGCGATTTAAGAATTTAGAGGTACAGGTATAGCAGGTAATAAGATAAAAAGTATTAAGGATATAAAATATTTAAAAAACCTTAAAAAGTTAAATATCTCGGGTAATAAATATTCTAAAATAGAAGGTTTAGAAGATCTAATAAAATTGGAATATCTCGACATGGATTTATATGAAATCGAGGGATTACAAAACCTGATAAATCTAAAAACGTTAAAAATAAATTATTCAGATAAGGATAGAACTTTATTAGAAAAATTGGGGGGAATTTGGGAAGATGAACATTTTGATCAAGTCATTAACCCGCAGAAAGTTGTTGAATACTGTAGAAAAAAACAGTTAGAAACTAATGAATTTAAAGATGAGTTAGATTTAGGAGTTTTATCTGAGATTTCAATAATAGTCTTAGAAGAACGAGCGAAGAACGGAGATGAAGTAGCCAAGGGATTTTTGTCTATAAATAAAGCGTTAAAGGAGGAAAATTAGATGATTGGTAATAAAGAATTACCTAATAAAATGGATGTTGATAATATGATTAAAAAGAGTGATTAAAATGAATAAAAATAGCAAAATCAATCCGTTCCACCCCCTAAACAGGATGGAGCGGTTTGCCTTATTGTTGACGGATGTAAGAAAGTGCTTTTCAGGAGAAGCTCATAGACTGTCACAAGAGAAGATCTCACAAATGTTAGACGAGATCGTTCATGATGAGCATCTTTTCTACATGATCTTTTTCATGGGAGCATACCATGCAGTGAAGAAAGAAAATAAGTCCGAAAAGCAAAGAAAAGAAAGCATTAATGCAATGGAGGTCCTGATGGGGTGGGAAAAACAAAGTGTTCGAGAAAAAGTTAACTCCGTTTATATTCGTCCATTAAATGTTTTAAATGATGAATTAGCTAGCAAAAAAGATCGAGATAACCCAACTAAGGAATTTTCCACCCTCATGAAGTTGTTTCATGAAAAAAGAGATTCATTAACAAACTTTACTCAAAGACGTCCGTTTTATAAAGAAATTCTTAACCCCCCTCCCCAAGCAACTCTTTATGTGTGCATCCTTCTTGAAAAAGTAGCTGATTTCTTCCGTTTTAAGGAAAAAAAATTCAATTGGGATCAGATGGAAAATATAATGGAAGATATTTTTGAATTTCTATTGGAATGGATTTCAATCGTAGCAGGGCTCACGTATTATCATTTAAAATATCGTTTAGGCACTAAAGAGCAAGTAGAAGATCTGTTAGATGCACTAAAGGATATAAATGGGTATGAAGAACATAGAAAATTAGGAGTGCTTGAAGAAATGCCACGTTTTAGCTTATCAGGGAGAAGCGTTGAATCATCTACTTTTGAGCAAATAAAACTTGAATTGGATGGCGGGTGCCCTTCAGTGATCAGCTATGAGGATGAAGGGCGTCGTAGCCAATTACAGGATTCTGAGGATTTGGTGATAAAGGATGAAAAGATTAAAATCCTTTTTCAATATCCATTATCGAATGATGTACTACTTGAGTTTGAAAGTATTGGAGGGTTTACGCGGATGGACATATTCCGATGTATTTATGAGGGTTATAAAAAGATTTATGAAGAAGAAGAAAAAGATTTAGGAGATCCAGGTAGTGCTCCACATTTATTGAATAGAGCAAGATCAAATGGAAAATACGGAATATGGGGGCATTATATGGGAGATTTATACATAGAAGGAGTGCTATATAATAAATCTAATAAGACAATTAAATTAAGAATAGGCTCATAAAGAAATTCAAGTTTATTTCAAAATTTTAAAATGTAAGGGAGTAGAAACTAATTAAATTATCAGAAAAATTCGACTCTCAATCTTCCAGTTTAATCAATTTTATATCATAATTGGAATTTTTAATCTCCAATTTTTTTTTGAAAAATTTTAGAAAAAAACAAAATAGTCATTTTTTATTTAAATATATCCATCCCATTAAAAGATCCAAATATAATTATTAATTCGATCAGAGATGAAAAAGATGTTTGAGGGACTTCTCTTAATAGTTGGATTTTTGGTATTCTCGATTATAATTTCACAGTTAATGCTAAAATACGTGCCTAGTCCATTCGATAAACTTATCACGGTGTTTATGGTTGTTGGGATTATCATTTATGAGTTTTTTCACCTTGTAATGTGTTTCATTGCAAACACTCCTGTTAGTAGTGTTAAATTCTTAGAAAAATTTAAAACAGAAGGACCTGGCTATAAAAAATATGAATTCAATGGAAGTTTGACAATTAAGAAGGAAGAGGAGATAAGTTTCCTTCAAGCAATTTTAGTGGGGCTTGCACCATTATTACTTTCATTTTGGCTTTTTTTTTTCTTATTAGAGCAGTTAACTCATCTCCCAAATCCGATACTCTTCTTAATATATCTCTTTATCATGTTCTCAATTGTGTTCTCCGCAGCTCCTTCTTCGCAAGATTTAAAATGCATTCATCTAGCATTTAGTGCTAATCCAGAGTATTCTGCTTACCAAATTTTTCTTTTAATACTCTCAATTTTCCTAGTTTGGTTGATATTCCCGCTTTTAAGATTGCCCAATTTTTAGGAGATTATCATTTGCATCTTAATCATGCTTTTTTACTATATTTTGAAATATGGGATTAAAACGATAAAAAAAGTATTCCAATTTACCACTTCAAATAAGTATTTAAAGAGATTTAAATCTGTAGAGAAAAAAAGAGATTTTAAAATAAATCGCTTTCTATCAACATTTTTTCTTTTATAAGTGTTCAACTTCAAATTTTAACAATTAATCAAAAAAATGTAAGAAAGAGGTGAAAAATATGGAGATTTTATTTTGGAAACCCACTGTGGAAATAACTCAAATCCCTAATGATTTAAATAAAATATATGCAAACGGAACTTCATGGTTGGCAAATCCTTTCGGTGATCAGCGAGTATATGGGACAAAGTTTTCTATTGGAACTAAAGGATTTTCATGGAAGTTTTACATGAATTCAAAGACCAAAGAGGGTGCAAGACGAGCGGGATATACCTTATTATCTTATTT
>JABXJU010000009.1 GCA_013375405.1 Candidatus Helarchaeota archaeon | reverse complement strand
TTGTGCTTCCATTTTTTGCCACGCACCAATAACTAACAATTTAGTTCTTTTTAGCAAATAAATAAATTTTTCTAAAATATATAATTAATTTATTTAGAGTTATTGTAGATATTAAAAAATGTGTATTATCATGTTTGAGGATCTAATGAAGAAAATTAATTCTGCAGCTGCGCCTTTGCCTAATCCGTGGATTATTAAATGGAAAGAAACGGGGAAAGTTGTGGGGTACTTTTGTTCCTACATTCCTGATGAAATTATTCATGCTGCGAATATACTCCCAGTTCGAATTACTGCCCGTGGACATAAAGAAACTACATATGGGGATGCTTATTTATCTAGATTAAATTGTTCGTCCGCAAAATTTATTCTAGATAAGGCATTACAGAATCAATACGAGTTTCTTGATGGACTAGTGGCGTTTAATAGTTGTGACCACATGAGACGTCTATATGATAATTGGAAATATAAAGTTAAAACACCATATTTATACTTTCTCAGTATTCCACATCATACGGATGAAGAAGCCGTGGATTGGTTTATTAACGAACTCAAAAATTTTAAAGCTAGTCTAGAAAAAAAGTTTCAGGTTCAAATTACTGAGGAAAAACTTAGATCTTCAATTCAAATTTATAATGAAATGCGACATCTTTTAACGGAATTGTATGAATTTAGAAAAATTGAAGCCCCAAAACTTAGTGGTATTGAAGCCTTGACAATAACAACTGCAGCTTCCGCAATTCCAAAAGAAGATTTTAATAATTTACTCAAGCAAATTTTAAAAGAAATCGTTAATAGAGAAGGGATAGAAGGGAAACCTCGCCTCATGCTTATAGGAAGTATATTGGACGACCCAAGTTATGTGAAAATCATTGAGGATTTAGGGGGATTAGTTGTAACCGATTCTCTGTGCTTTGGGGCCCGTTATTTCTGGAATATGCCTGATACTTCGGAGAATCCTTTAGAAAACCTTGCAGTTAAATACCTTCGGAAAAGTCCATGTCCTCGGATGATTGATAGAGGGAGTGATTACAAAGTTCGTAAGGAATTCGTGCTTAAAATGATCAAAGAATTCCACGTTGATGGAGTGATTTTGGAAACTATGAAGTTTTGCGATTTCTGGACTGCTGAACGGTTCATGACAGAAAAACCGTTCAAAGAACTGGGTATTCCTCTTTTAAATCTTGAACGAGAATATGTTACTGCGAATATAGGTCAGATGAAAACGAGGGTTCAAGCATTTATGGAAGTATTAGAATGATTGAGGGTTATTAAATTGGAAAATGAAAAACAATTCGTGTTGTGGGACACAATTCTACATTACATGGAATTGGCAATTGATATTATCAAAAAAACAGAACGACCAGGTTCCCAATACGCAGGTACTATACTTAAATATCTCAAAGATATTCACACTGCTAAAAAAGAACATAAACCACTTATTATGATAAACTTCTGCTTTCCACCAGAGATTATATATGCCATGGACTGCTATCCCATGAATCAGGAATTAGGAAGCATCTCACTTTCTTTTGCGAATGCCGGTCTTAAATACATTGATATAGCAGAAGAACATGGAATTGATCAATTTCAATGTAATGCTCAGAAAGTATGGATCGGAGCTAGTATGTTGGGAGAAGCTCCTTATCCAGATTATATAATTTATGGAAGTCAGCCTTGTGATTCCACAAACGCTCAATATCAAGTTTTAAATCAAATCTATAGTGAGGCGCCTGTCTATACCGTTGATATTCCTTATTGGCATCATGATCCGTCAAATAAATTTTATAATCCCCATACGCTCCCATATGTCGCACAACAATTAAAAAATCTCGTCACCTGGCTAGAGGAAAGAATCGATCGAAAAATGGACCATAATCGCTTCATCACTACTATTCAGAACTCTAATCAAGCTCGTCAGCTAACATTAGATACAATGGAATTAATGAGAGCAAAACCTGCACCACTTCCATCTATGGCAGCGTTCAACCTCTTTGGAATTCAATTAATTTCGGGA
The DNA here is from genome assembly GCA_013375405.1 of Candidatus Helarchaeota archaeon. The sequence goes on along the minus strand of JABXJU010000009.1, from coordinate 38,581 downwards.
GGGTTACCAGAACCTATAGGATTTGTTAAATATATACGGGATATGGCTAAAGAAAGGGTTAAGAAAAAACAGGGGGCCTTAGAAGCTCGAGGATTGGAAGAAAAGCACCGCGTCATGTGGGTTTACCTCCCGATATTTTTTGAACCACTTTTATTTGATTGGCTGGAGCGAAAATTTGGTGCTGTAGTTGTAATGGACATGATGGGCTATGCAACGAGTCAAATAATAAATATGAAAAACGATGAGACAATTTTTGAGGGGCTTGCAGCTCAAGTATTGGACACACCAATGGGAAGACAAAGCAGAGGACCAGCAGAATATTATATTGATGACTTGCTCCGAATTGGTAAAGATTATGCTGCAGATTGTGCCATATATGGAGGACATATAGGTTGCAAGCACTCACACGCAATAGCGATCTTGATGAAAGAAATTATCGAAGAAGAATTAGGTATTCCCTGCCTAATCTTTGAGGTAGATTGTGTTGATTCGAGACCTATTTCATCACGGGAAATCAAGCGAAAACTCAAATTATTTTTTCAATCACTAGAATAACTCTTTTTTATAAAGATTGAAACTAATAACAGAACTTCAGGGCATTTCTGAGGTTGTGAGTTGTTTAATGAGCGGGTTTTTTCTTTTTTCTATTGTATAACAATGTTATAGTGTTGTTATAAATAGTAGAATAAGAGATTTAAAAATTGGCAGGGTATTCTTTTTGAGTTATACATACGGCGACATCCCAGATAAGTTTGCTACCAAAGCATTTTGGCCTTTGGGGCGCCATTTCTGGCGGATGTATGAAGCGATGGGCTGGGAGGTTTTTTATCAAGTCTTAGGGTGGGGGAAGATCTCTCTATATCAACTAATGAAACTTCGACTAGATGAAACCATTCTAACCGCGAGGGAAACAGTAGAAGGTAAAATTAAAAATCCTGAAAAGGTCATTTCGTATCCAATGTTTCCGCCGCTGGGCTGCATTAGGGCGGATCTCCAACAAGGGACAATGAAATTACTCTATGGTGAATCCGCGGATGTTTCGTATATCGCTCTTGATGATGAATCGGAAGAACTCATTTTAATTATAGATGGACATGTAGAAGACGGAATTCCCGTCGATTGGTGGGTAGTTGATTCTGAAGATGAACTGCTAGAACGCCGACACCAAAAACTGGGTTATAAATTGAAAGAGATTCCTAAAAGATTTCATTTCAATATGAACAGAGCTGGTCATCGAATAATAGATATACTCAAAGACGTTCGAAACGAACGTACTCCCCAATGGACCAGTGCCTCTTATATGGCATGTCAGATCTGGTTGAGCTCTGCAGTGAGTGTGGGCTTCGAACCGAGCTCCTGGGAAGCGTTTTCTGCCATCTGGGATGGAATCAGCGCAAAAAAGACATATGGACTCCCTGATTCGTGGATGGGATATACGCCATGGCCTCCGTTAATCGCCACCATCATTGCAATGGGTCGTTTAGGCTGGCAATTGAAAGTTAATGGGCTTTTCTCAGGACATAAATTATATTTACTCGGGATGGAGGAGGAAATAAAACAAGGCATAAAGACTGATATGCCGGAATTCTATCATCAAGCCTATATATCATTTACAACTACAACTGGAATTCCCAGGCCATTGCAAACCATAACCGCAGTTCCTCCCAACTTAAAAGATAAAGCAACTTATGAAAATGAGACCTTCGATTGGAAATATTCTGAAGGCTGGATACAATTAGAAGATTTGGGAATAGATGTAGATGAAATGCTTGAAGGTGTATTCCTAGATGTGACCCATGAGACACCCCTAGAAGAAAAAATAGATTCCCAAAAAATTATCTCACGAGGGATCGGACGAACTACCAAATTTGAATAAGGTATTGAATCTATTGAAACTAATCCTGTATGAGAATCTTCTTGCTTGTCTTTACCGGGTGAAATTTTGTAAATAACTTAATGATTCATTGCACTCATTTTTTTTTTAATGAAGAAAAAGTATAAAATTGGTTCACTCTAACGTAAAATCATACTTTCAAAACAAGAAATAAGTCGGTCTTATTTCAGAAAATCGTTACAAATTGTAAGTATTTAGAAAATTAGGTGAAAGAAAAAATGGGAAAATTAGATGGTAAAGTCGCCTTAGTAGCATACGCTGGTGGCGGAATTGGGAAAGCCACTGCGGAGCTATTAGAGAAAGAAGGCGCTAAAGTTTTTGTGCAAGACGATGATGCAACGAAACTAGAAGGTATCCCTGGCGAAAAAATCGTTGGAGATTTACGAAAAAGGGAAGATGCAGACAAAATGATCCAAACCGTGCTCGAAAAGGGTGGCGGTAAGATTGATATCCTGATTAATAACGAGGACTTTGGAGGACCAAAGAAACGTCTCCTTGAAGTGACTACTGAGGAATTCATAGAAGTGGCGGATATGAATCTGAAAACCATCTGGCATACACTTGCGGCGATTTATCCAACAGTGAAAGCTCAACAAGCTATACGTATTATTAATATAGGGAACTTAGCAGGTGCAGCCGGCGCACCAAGACTCGCGGCGTATTCATCGGTAAAAGCGGGTCTCTATGGTTTAACAAAGTGCATGGCAAGGGAATGGTCCAGGTTTCCTAATGTAAGAGTAAATGTAGTTAATCCGGGAATTATAAAATTCAAAGGAGAGTACGCAAAGCAAGGACAAGGAAAAATAGCTCATAAAGCCTTGAGTTTAGGTAATCCATTCGCGGGCGTGATTAGTATGCCACAAGATATTGCAAATATAATTGTCTTTCTAGTATCCGATGATGCTACTGCAATTAATGCGGCAACAATCGATGCATTTGGAGGCAGTTATACTATTTCAGGAGAGTGAGATATGATGGTTGATAAGTTAAAAGGTGAATCTGCAATCATTACGGGGGGAGCTCAAGGAATTGGAAAAGCTATTGCCCTAAAATTTGCAGAAGAAGGTGCAAATATATTAATTATGGATTTAGATACCGATAAAGCAAATGAGACAGCAAAGGAATGTAAAAATAAAAATCCCAATGTGAAAGTAGCAGTAGTCGCCAGTAGGGAAACAGGAGATATTGTAAAGTATGAGAACTGTGAAGCAGCAGTATCTACTGCTAAGAAAGAACTTGGTGGTGTCACCATCCTCATTAATAATGCTGGTTTAACGCTAGATAAACCCGCTCATACGTTAAGTGAGGCCTGGTGGGATATCGTTATTAATGTTGTTCTTGTGGGATCCTTCAATATGATTAAAGCTGTTGCGCCTGTCATGCAGGAACAAAAGTATGGGTGCATTTGGAATGTATCCAGCGTAGCAGGTATTCAAGGGAATGCAGCTCAAATCAACTATGCTTCCGCAAAAGCGGGATTGGTCGGGCTCACAAAAACAGCCGCTCGCGAATTAGCATCCGATAATATTGCAGTGAACGTGGTTGGATTTAGCGCAGTCTGGACGCGGTTAGTTGCACCACATGGGGAAATCGATATAATGGGGCAGAAGATGGTAGATATGAAGATGGTCAGAGGTAAAGATCCAAATGAGGTAAAGAATTTTTATAAAGCAGGTATTCCGATGTGCAAGCATCGTGAAGACCCGCTATTGCCTGAAGACGTCGCCAATTTCTTCGCATCGGTATGCCAGCGTGATGCCCACTATATGACGGGACAATGGATGATTTACAGTGGCGGATTAGCACTATAATTTTTAAATTAACCACTTTTTTTTTTCGAAATAAAAACTATTTTTATTAAAAATGATTTAAGACTATAACACATCTATTCAATCTTATGTCTCATTCAGAAATCAGAATGAGCCTGTTATGGAAATTGTTCTCTACTACGAAATCCCAAATAGGTTTCACTGCACCAATAAGAAATATAGTATGCGCATCGCTCCCAATGGAAAGTTGAATCTTTGAGGTCGAATGTAAAAGCTCAGCAATTCGCTGGAGGATATGGTTTTGCTTTGCAGCTGGTACAAGGAGTTTGTCAATATTTAATTCAATAAAAAGGTTATATTGATCGATTTGATCAATATTTTGTTCAATATCATATAAAGTAGGATGAGCTAATCCGACAGGTAATGAAAACTCATTTTTTAGTTTGATTGCCTCTTCGACTGGATTAAAAGGTTTATATTGTGGAGTTTGTGCAGGGGGTTTCAACTAAAAGGAAATCAAGTTTTGAGAATTCAGGAGGATAATTAGTGGGTTTGGAGAAGTTACAGATTTCCAGACCTACAAAAATTTGAACAAATTCATTTGGTAGTAGCCCTTGGATTTCATCGATATATTCATGTAAAGGGCGTGGTTCAGATACATCGCGTAAGTACATAAATCGCCCAGATATATCACAATGGTCAGTTATAGCAATAGCTGAAAGTCTGCGTCGTAAGGCAACTTCTAGGATTTCTTTGGGTGTTTGATCGCCATCAGAGAAGTAAGAATGTATATGAAAATCAATCATTGTCGACAAGAACTCTCTTTTATGAAATGATTTTAGGGTAAAACCTATTCAATTCAACTCCCCATAAAATCTATAAAAATCTAATCTAAGGAAAATGTGAAAATCTAAAGGTAGAAAGAAGAACTTTTTGAAAGCCAATTGGCAATTAATCGACTTTAATTTAAACTCAGACGTAACTTTAATTAAATAATTTTTATTTGATAAGTTTAGATTAGATTTCAACGTGTTTTATAATTTATAAAAACCAGAAGGTAAAAATCATGAAAGTTTTAATCAAGAACGGGTTGATTGTCGATGGAACTGGGTCGCCTGGATATAAGTCTGATCTTTTAATAAATGAGGATAAGATTGAAAGAATTGCTGAAGAAATTGATATTGAAGATGCTGAGATTATAGATGCTTCGGATAAAATTGTGACGCCAGGATTTATCGATATTCATAATCACGCGGATATTAATATTTATGATGTAAATAGGGCAGAATCTTTTGTAATGCAAGGGATGACGACTCTATTGGTTGGCCAATGCGGTCTGGGAGCAGTTCCTACTGGTAAGATTGTTGAAGAGTATTACAACGATTTTGGCAGAAAGGCATTCCTCATCAAACCGAAATTATACCCTACCTTGAAAGATTGTTTTGCGGATCTCGAAAAGAAGGGAGTTTCTGTTAATTTAGCTTTCCTGGTACCTCAAGGAAATGTCAGGGCGAATGTCATGGGTTTGGACATGCGCCCAGCAACCGATGATGAATTAGAAAAGATGAAAACCATTGTTAAAGAAAGCATGGAAGCCGGGGCCTTCGGACTATCTACGGGGTTAGTGTATCCACCTGGATCAGCAACGCCAACGGAGGAGCTAATTGAACTCTCTAAAGTGGTAGCTGAATATGGGGGGATGTATGACAGCCACATGCGCAATGAAGGGGCTAAAGTCTTAGATGTTGGAATGGCAGAGGTGATCCGTATTGCACGGGAAGCGAAGATAAGGGCGCACATCTCTCATTGGAGTGTAATAAGTAGGTATAAAGTTGAAGAATTAACTGCGAAAGCTATCAAACTGGTTGAGGATGCTTTAAATGAAGGGCTTCAAATTTCTGCAGATGTGGTTCCATATGAGGACGGGGTAACCAGTCTCCCCTTTGTCCTATTAGAATCCTGGGTCTTTGAGAATTTTGCAGAAAATTTAACGAAGCGTGAAACGAGAGAGCGGATAAAAAAGGAGATTTTTGAGCGAGTTTTTGGAATGTTCTTAGCGGGGGCCCCGTGGTACTTAAAATTGATTCCAAAGTTTTTGATTAAACGATTCATGACCCCGGTTCTGGCAAAACAAGTCGTCCTTCTCCATACCACGAGCAGGGAGTTTAACGGCAAAACCCTGTATGAAGCATTAAAAACCCGTTACCCGGATCGGAACCTCCTAGATGCATTGCTAGATTTCATGCGAGATGAGGAATCGGGCGTCGTAATTAGAATCAAGTTTAAGGATGAAGAGAAGAGCGTAGTTCCACTCCTCAAACAACCATTTGCGTGCGCAAGTTCGGATGCGATTTTAATTCCAGAGGCGAATAACCACCCACGTACTTTTAGCGCCTTTCCCCATGTAATAACAAGGATTGTCAAAGAGAAAAACTGGATGAGCTTGGAAGAAGCGATCAAAAAGATGACGTCATTGCCTGCTTCATTACTCGGCATTCCTGATCGCGGGGTTCTGAAAGAAGGCAAAGCTGCTGATATTGTTGTCTTTGACTATGATCAACTTCGAGAAAAAGCGACCTTAGCCAATGGCAACCAACACCCCGAGGGAATCGACTATGTAATCGTAAATGGGCAACTTACTGTTGAGAAAGGAGAACATTTAGGTGTCTTGAATGGGCAAATTTTAAAACATAAAACCAATTTAAATTTCTTTCATTAGTCGCTCTGATCATAAAAGATTAAACACCGATCTAACAAATTTCAATATGGAAAAACCTTAACAAACAGGATTTAAAAATAATCTTAGTGCAATTAGGAGTGATTATTAATGACATATTTGGGAAAACGGTTACAAGGGAAGAATATACTAATTACCGGGGCTGGAAGCGGCATTGGAAAAGCGATAGCGATTCTATTCGCCAGCGAAGGAGCTAATATCGCAGTTAATGATCTCAATTCGGAGAGTGCGGAAAGGACTGCCCAAGAAGTAAAAAAATTGGGGCAAAAAAGTATTATAGTGGTTGCAGATGTTACCGAGAGCCAAGCAGTTAAAGAAATGGTAAAAGCCTGTTGGATAAACTTTGAAAAGATCGATATTCTTGTGAATAATGCTGGAATTGGAGCCAGTTTTACAAGTATTATCCATACAAAAAATGAAATTTGGGATCGGGTAATTAGAACAAATCTTAGAAGCGTTTTTCTCGTATCAAAATATGTGGGGAGAAAAATGATAAAGAATAAAACCCCTAAAGACCAGTTAAGAGGAAAAATAATTAATATGTCTTCGATGCGAGGGAAAAGTGGTCGTTCGGGATTGGGAGCTTATAGCGCTTCTAAAGCAGGAATAGTCAGTTTAACTCAGACATTAGCCCTAGAATTAGGGAAATATCGAATTACCGTGAATGCTATCTGTCCAGGACTCATTCATACACCTATTTATGGAAATATTTCAATTGAGAACCTCGCCGGCAGTAGTCTCCCAACCTGCCTCAAATATAAACCCGTGGGTCTCCCGGAAGATGTTGCAAGAGTCGCATTATTTCTCGCTTCAAGCGATAGTGATTTCACAACGGGACAGAGTATTCCCGTATCAGGCGGTCAGAGTTTTGTTTAAGGATATTTTCAAATTAAAAAATTATTTTATTATGAAAAGGATATAATAAGCTTATGAAACGTTACAAAAAAAATCAAATTTATCGAACAATTTCTCAGAATAAAATCTTAATTATTTCCGCCATAGGGTTATTTGTAAGCATTTTTTGTTTGGTTATGGGGATTTGGCTTGGAACTTATTCAACTTCATTTATTTTAGTGCCAATATGTGGCGGTGCAATCATAATTGCTTTGATTTTCTTAGTTCCAAGAATCCCTTGGATTAGTCCTCGGTTTGATTATTTGTTAAATAAGGAGCGAGTTGAGCAAGAGATTAAAGTTTTTGAGAAAGCAGATAACAAAATTGGGCTTGCCTTAAGCTTAATAGCGATGGGGGATCTTTATGGAGGAATAAAGAACCTCGATTTTGAATTGGATTACTATTTACAAGCCCTTGCTATCTTCGAAGAATTGGAAAAGGATGAGGCAAGGGCTATGACATGTCAACCTATTGCTTCTATTTTCGAGAAATTTGGGGATTTCTTCTCAGCAAAGCAATATCTTGAGTTAGGATTGGATTTGAGCAAAAAAGTTGAAGATTGGAGCATGATTCATGACTATATTCTGCTGTTAGGAGAAATGTATGAGAAACAAGGAATGGATGAGAAAGCGGAGAAATATTACGCGGAAGCAGATCAGTTAAAGGGTTTATTAGTTGAAGTAGAAGTAATAGAAGAAAAAGAAGAATAATAATATTAAGGATTTAAAAATTAAAGTGTATATTTTTCGTAGGTCGTTAAGCACGGCTGGCCAATAGCTATATACATTTCCCTATCTACAGGCTTCGTAATCATAGAAGCGAGGGTGCCACCAACTGGGCCATGATTGCAGGGGGAATGCTTCTTATTCGGCTCGTGGGACCGTAAGATGGCTTTGAGATCGTCCATCGTAAGTTTTCCTTTGGCACGGGCCGTATTTAGAAAACGGACTTCGGTTTCATATCGTTTGTGAGTAGTAATCAATTCATCTTCCAAGGGTTTAAAGCTGTATCGAAGTACTGGAAATTCGGGTATATTTTCAGATAGCATATCCGGATGGATATAATGATTAGTTTCCGCTAAGACCCCATTTTCTGGAGTGCGTACTCCATATTTCTTGCGTGAAACTTCAATCACATAGGCATTTTTTGAATCCCCTACAGTTAAATTGGCACCTGAAGAACGTTTCGTATTTTTTATAAATTCAATTGCTTCGTCTGCGGATGCACAAGTTTCTAAAGCTTCCTGGACGATGATTCCTGTTGGGATTCCTCTATGAGTACGGTCGAAATCCCGATATGGATGATTCAGGTTATAATAAATCACTAAACCTTTCTCATTCATCCCACAATGAGAACCCGCCCACGTGGCTTGGGAGACCGCCATATTCTTAAACCCATTAGATGGAGAACTAACTTTTAAGACTTGGGTCATTCCTAATGAATAGGTTAAATCATAATTACGGCCGAGCAGCATTTTTCCTGTTTGAGATGCCTCTGGAGTAATAATGATCCCAGAACAGCCGCCCTCCTTTACGATTTTATACTGAATATGCCAATCAGACAGAAACATATCCAAATAAAGAGCGAGAAAAAAATGCTTTGATCCTATATTTTCAGGGGAAGATTGTTTGCCTTCGGCCATTCCTTCAATTAGTTGAAGTTGATTGGGTGCGTGGTTTGCGAGAGTTTTTGAGATTTTCTTAGTTGCTTCCGCGGAAATATTATCAAGTAAGCTGGTCACAAAGGATTCGTCAAGATTTAATTCAATTTTCATAGTGTCTGTAAAAGACATAAATTCTTTCTGCATTAGTTCCAAAGTCTGCGCCCGGAGTTGTTTGCCCATTTCTAAGTGGGTTCCGGAAACCTTTACTACTTTCATATCGCAAACTGCGTTAACTGGTTCCATAATTTCATCCCCATTCTTCTTAATTATTAATGTATATGTTCTTTCAGATACCGAAGTGATGACCCAGCTGCGGTCTCTTCGGGAATTTGTGAGCGAATTTTTTTCATAGTAATGGCGTTATGCGGACAGTTCGATGCGCAAAGGCCGCAACCTATGCATTTATCCAGCGTAACATATATTAAATTATCAGATAAATCATCCTTATGCGGAGGGTGATGAAAAATAGCGCCCATGGGGCATACATCAATACATTCTTTGCAAATTTTACACAATTCCCGATCAATTACCGGATCAAAATTGGATTGGGCAATTCCACGAGGCCGATTCACTTTCAGAATGCCTTGTAGTATAAAACAACAGCATGGACAGCAGTTACAGATCATGCCTGGTATTTCCAGTCCAAAAAGTTGGTTGTTCGTCGTGCTATGAACCAGTCCTGCATCTTCAGCCCTTCGTAGAACTTCCATCGCCTCTTCATGATCAACATATCGAGCTATTCCTTTTTCTACCCAGTAATCAGCAATAGCCTCAAAAACCATACACACATCCCGTGGTTTATCACAACGGGACTTTCCATCAATAAGTTCCGCATGATCTCTGCACGGACATATACCAACTGCAATTCTACGGGCACTCGAAATGTATTGACTGACAATTTCAAAAGGTAGAACCTGAAATTCGGTGGGTACTTCTTCACCTAACTCAATGACTTTCTCTACAGCCTTTTGGGCCGGTAAAACCCTGAAGAAGGGATATTTACTGGAATTAAACGTTTCCGGAGCAAAGGTGTCGAAGAAATAATCTTCCAAAACATGAGCAACCTCTTTCATTTTTTCTGGGGGTTCTGCTTTACTCATGAAATAAAATTCGAAAATTCCGGGAATATATGGAGCCAAAGCATAAGAAGGTCTCCCTTTTTTATCTATGCGCTTAAAAAGCACTCCTCTTTTTACTAAATTTTCGAACATTTCTGAAATTTCTTCTTCAGATTTTTCGGTTTTGCTTTTCTTAATAAACCAAGGGACTCGCATATAATCAATGTATGGCATCCCAAATGTTGAGATAATCTCCGCTTCTTCTGGGGTATATAGCAACTCTAATAACTTATGGAATGTTTTGGTTTTAGGAACGCGGAGCGTGAAAAGATTCAGCTTGCGTCTCAATTTCTCATACGGATCTGTTTCTGACATAATTTCACTTCCTCTTTTATTGATATATAGCAACAATTTTTTTTTTAAGGATTATCCTTAATGAAATCGATAATAACTTGCGCTAGTTCAGGTCCTGCATCTTCTTGGACAAAGTGAGCTGCGTTTTTGATTATGGTATGTTGCTGTCCCTTAGCGCCTGGCACCATTGCTTGAAAGATTATACCACCACCTTGTGTAATCGGATCACTATCTGAAAATGCTGTTAAAAATGGCTTCTTCCATGATTTGAATTGTTCCATTGCCCGTTTATTTGCCTCATGCTCTGGATCATCTTTTGAGATTGGAACCAAGGAAGGAAGTATCCGTGGACCTGCCTTATAGGTCTCATCTGGGAAAGGTGCTTCGTATGCTTTTAAATCCTTTCTGGATAGGCGAGATTTCGTGCCACCTTGCATGATAAACTGAAGATCAAAAACAGGAGTAGTTCTGGAAAACTCACGCCAATTCTTAAACGCCTTACCTATTGTCATTTCACCAGTCGGGAGACCTCCATTGGACACTACGATGCGGCTGAAGCGTTCTTGGTTTTCAATGGCGACCCTTAAACCAATTAAGGACCCCCAATCTTGGCAGAATAGTGTAATTCGTTTCAGATCAAGGAGTTCCACCCATTTTCTGATCCAGATTACGTGTTTTCGATAGGTATGGTCGGTTTTTTCAGTGGGTTTGTCACTTCGACCAAATCCAACCAAATCTGGAGCTAACACGCGATAGCCGGCATTCATAAGAATCGGGATCATATGGCGATATAAAAAACTCCAACTTGGCTCACCGTGCATTAAAAGTATAGGATCCGCATCAACAGGCCCTTCATCAACATAATGGATACGAATAGCTTCAGGTTCTAATTCAACGTAATGCGGTTCAAACGGAAAATCGGGTAAATTCTCAAATCTTTCATCGGGAGTTCGGAGTAATTTCATTTTTTATCACATCAATTAATTTCTCAACTATTGACTTTAGGACTAAGATTAATAGAATTTTTATTGATTATAGTACTCATGAATTAATTAATAATAGAGTTCATTTGACGTAAATAACCATATCATCCAGTGAGAACTGATACTCATGATTCAATTAAAAATAGAGGTCATTTGATGAAAGTAGCCATATTATATGATACTAAATTTGGAAATACGAAAAAATTAGCAGAAATTTTGGCTGAAGGATTGGATTCAGGTGGTCATGAAGTTCAGCTCTTCAGAACAAAACAAACTGAGCCCCAAGACTTGTTAGCCTTTGACGCAGAAGCAATTCTCGTCGGCGGCCCAACACATGGATTCGCCCCGGCCTGGACCTTACGTAAATATCTTAAAAAACTGAAAAAACTAATTAAAAAAGGATCGCCCAGCGCTGTGAAAAAGGCAGCCGCATTCAATTGCAATACTTTTAAAGATGTCTGTCACGGGATTCAGAAGAAGATTGTGGCTGCCTTCCCCAATATCCAGGTGTCTGATAAAACGCTTCCTTTAAATGTGGGTAGTTTAAAGGGTGAAAATTGGGATGCCAATTGGGAAGAGAAAGTTAAAGACTTCATTTCCGAGTTTCTAGCATTCATAGCGAACAATCAATGAAGATGACTGTCCAAATTTGTCTAGCTTTGAAGAAACGGTAAGATCATAATTTTAATATTTTCAGATGTAGGACATCCAAGAGGTCCTACGGTAAGATAATAATTTTAATATTTTCAGATGTAGTAGCCGCATCAATCGCTTCTTGAATTTGAGTGAGAGGGAAGGTGGCAGAAATGAGATCCTTGACTTGGACCTTGCCTTCTTGTAACAGTTGAATTGCAGGGGGGAAAGGACCGCACCGACTTCCTTGAAGTTTCAATTCTCGCACAACAATTTGGGTTAGATCTGTCATTGATCTAATACCATGGGTAGACTTCAAATTAATCGTCCCACGACTCCGCACGAGAGACATAGCCAGATCCAAGGATTCAGGAGTGCCAGTGGCTTCGATTACCACATCAGCGCCAATTTTCGTTTCGTCCATAACTTTTTTTACCGGATCTTTTTCAATGCTAATCGTCAGGTCCGCACCTAGATTTTTAGCAATTGCTAAGTGAGATCTTCCGACGATAATAGCTTTTCGACCTTTATTTTTAACTAGTTGGAGTAATAAGAGCCCTAGCTTTCCAGCACCGATGATCACAACAGTTATATCACTTTCTTGAAGGGGCGCCATCTCAAATGTTTGAATAGCCGCAGCTAATGGTTCGATAAAAGTCGCTTCTTCAAAGGGGATATCGAGAATATTATGCAAATTGCTTTGTGGGACTTTTACATACTTCGCAAAGGCTCCATCTTCATAAATCCCAATAGCCCTTACCGCCGTACATTGTGTTCGCTGATTTGTCTTGCAAAAGTAACAGCTTCCACAGCTGATATTAATCTCAGAAGTTACGCGATCGCCCACTCGAAACTCTGTTACTTTCTTACCAACCTCAAAAACGACACCACTGAATTCATGTCCTAAAACACGGGGGACGGGAATCTGATACGTTCCTTTTAAAATACTTAAATCAGTTCCACAAATACCAGCTGCCTTTACTTTGATGAGAACATCGGTGTCCTTCAACTTAGGTAGGGCAATGTCCTCCCTCAGAGTTAAACCTTTCCCATCATATACAGCAGCAAGCATAAGTATTTTTTTTGGCTTCAAAAATAAATATCTATTCGATAAATTTCTAGCGATTACAAGGTAGCCTCTAATTGTAAGGGGATTTTGCGAAAAATTAATCTTGATTAAATAAGGCAGATACTTATGGTTGAGAATTTAATCGATCAAATCGATGCTCTTTTTCATGCGCGAACTATTGCCGCATTTGGCGTAAGTGCAAAGGGTTATAAATTAGGGAACCTACTGTTACAGAGTTTCCTTGACATAGGATTCGATGGCGAATTAGTTCCGATACATCCTCATGCCGAGGAGGTCATGGGATTAAAGGCATACCCCAATTTAATAAGGTATGGCAAGTCTATAGATCTAGCGGTGATCGCCTTACATCCCCTCAAGGTTTTCGATGCAGTGAAAGATTGTGTTGAAAATGGTAGGGCTAAAGGTATTATTATTTTCAGTTCAGGATTTAGAGAACAGGGCACTGAAGGAAAAAAACTTGAAGCTGAAATTGTTCAATATGCGACAAGTCATGGAACACGAATAATTGGTCCTAACTGCATGGGACTCTATGCCCCCTCTACTAAAGTTTCATTTTTCCCAGGCCTGAAAGTTGAGACGGGCGCTGTTGCATTCATTTCTCAATCTGGGAGCCTTACAGTCCATCTAGCCGCTGCAGCAGCATTGAAGGGGATCTATTTTTCAAAGATGATTAGTTTTGGAAACGGGGCTGATCTTGATTTTATTGATTTCTTGGAGTATTTAGGCTGGGATTCTCAAACGAAAGTCATTTCTTGTTATATCGAGGAAATAACGGATGGGAATCGGTTTTTACAAGTAGCAAAGGAAGTTTCTAAGAAGAAGCCGATTATTATGTGGAAAGTGGGTGATACGCCAGGAGGCCAACGAGCAGCAAGATCACATACGGGTGCAATTTCAGGGGATGCTAATCTTTTTAATAAGGTTTTAGAAAAAACGGGGATATCACGCGTGAATAATCTCAATGAATTGATGGGACACATCGGAGCATTTATACATCCGTATCTCCCAAAAGGTAACCGCGTTGCGATTATCTCTGGACCTGGCGGTCCTGCAGTTTCTTCAACAGATGCCTGTGAGAAGGTTGGTCTAGAACTGGCATCACTCACTGTTGAAACGAAACAAGCGGTCGCACAACTCCTTCCTGAGTTTGGCACAAGCGTACAAAATCCCGTCGATTTAAGCCTAGCTATCGCCTTCGATCCGAAATTAAATGAAAACGCAACGAAAATAGTTGCAAAAGATCCGAATGTTAATTGCTTATTATTATATATATCCGTTCTACGGAAATCATTAAAAGAACTGGTTACAATCCAAGACCAAATTAAAAAGCCCATTGCATTAATAACCTCTATCGACCCCACAAGTTCGATGGATGGCGTAGAAGGCCTTAGGGACCTCTTTCAACCGGTTCGTCCCAAAAAAGCACCGAAATTATTGCAGACCCTTTATCAAAATGGGATTTCATTACATTTGACTGAGCAGGATGCTGCGAAGGCCCTTGCTGCACTATGGAAATATCAACAATACCTCCAACAGGCTCAATAATTCTCTAATTCAGCTTAAACAGATAAATGGGACAAATCTATTCCTTGAGAAATGGAGAAAAAAAGAATTTAACATTTTTAGAGTTCTTTCAAATTTTTTTCAAAAAATGCTCAATTTGTTAAAAAAAATCGAAGAATTTTGATCTTAACCTTTTAAAATTAACTTTTTCACAATATAGTAACTCGATAACGGAGATACAACCGAGATCCTGTCCCAAGGTTTAAATTGTGGGGACCAAGTTCTAATAAATTTTGTAATTGAGAGAATCAAGAATGGAAAAAATTAAAGCAAATTATTATGAGAATATAGATCTCAAAGGAGTCCGGAAATTAGCTGAATTTACGGAATCTTATATGGATGCAGATTTTATCTTCCAAATAAATAAAAATTTTAGTGAAGATGAACGCTTTCTTTTAGCTTTTTTTACAGAAATTAATAAACTATTAAAAGCTAAATCAAAACTCCTTAAGCTTTGAGATTATATACAATTCTGAAAAATGCAGCGTACTTCTTTTCCTTAGAATATTATCCATACATTTTTTCCACACCAAGGAGAATTACACTAATTATTAGAATGAATTTTTTTAATCGCATAGCCTAATTACACGGTAGCCACGATAAATTTGTTATTGATTGTCTAAAGGAGTAAAAAAAAAGAGAAATAGGGTTAGTCCGAGCCGCCTGTTAGGATTAGAATGCCGCCAGTAGTAATTATTATGGCCTCTAAGGTAATTCCTGCAAACAAATGTGAAGTTCCACCAATACCTATTTCCAAAGTTGAGCTAAAGAAGGAATAGGGCCAAACTTCCCAACCCTGTATTATATAAATTGTTAAAATTCCGAAGACAATCGTGATTGTGCCACTTATTAAAGCGAGCACACCACCAGCACGCTTCCCTACAAGTCCCAGGATACCTCCGACTATTGCAAGTGCGATAGTTCCGATATTGGAAAAAAAACCACTTATTACCGACGGATTAGAGGGTAAGGGCAAGTAGAGTAACGCTTGAATTAAGACAAAAACAGCCCCAGCTAACGCCAGTATTCCTCCGACGATTTTTTATGCACCCATTTTATTCTACCTTGTAACTCATATTGTGTGATAAATGCTAAATCACAATTTGAGAATATAAGATTTTGGTATTGAGGAAAAAAAAAGGTGAAGGTTGTTTAATTTCTAAACGATGAGAATATCTGGCAAATAAGGGATAAGAGAAACATTTTTCAAAGGGTAGATTTTTCTATGATTTTTACTTTCAACTATAGAAGATTAAAATGATTGTCGCAATAACCGGGATATGTTCTGGGCTTGGTAGAGCCCTAGTGCCCAAACTTCAAGATGATAAATTGGTTGAAAAAATCATTGGTATTGATATTGTTGACTATGAAGGGAATTCTGAAAAGATTGAGTTCATAAAGATGGATGTGCGGGATGCAGAGATTGCGCGTGCCCTAAAAAGTGTTGATATTTTATTTCATCTGGCATTTATTGTCATTCCTAAGAAGTTTCCTAAGCTCAAAGAAATTTATGAAATTAACGTGAATGGATCAAAAAATGTTTTTCAAGCAGCCGCTCAGAATGAAGTTAAAAAAATTATCTATATTTCGAGTCAAGCTGTGTATGGGCATGTCCCGGAATGTCCCAAAATAGTCCGAGAGAATGCGCCACGCTTAGGAATAAAGACAAAGAATTTGTATTATTCGCATACTAAAGCACTTGTTGAGAAATATCTCGATAAATTTGAGAAAACATATCCCAATATTTCAGTCATTCGATTTAGACCACCTGTAATCACAGGAATAAATTTCATGCCAAATTTAAGAATTTTTTCACTTGTTGGGAAAAAAAGGACGATCTTTCCTGTTAAAAGAAAGCAGCGTCCATCCTTTCAATTAATTCATGAAGATGATTTGACGGATGCACTGATGCTAGCCGTAAAAAAAGATATTCGTGGGGCTTTCAACGTGGGAGGGCGCATTTTACCTGATCTTCGTAGTTTTCTAAAACAGAGATTTGATATTTCAATTATTCCAATACCTAATTTTTTACTACATTTCTTGCTTCCTCTCGGAAAAATTTGGCCAATATTGAGTTGGGTGCAAGCTCTGAAACATAGTTCACTTCTTAACGTTGAAAAAGCAGAGAAGGAATTGGGATGGAAAGCTAAATATTCAACAGCACAATGTATCGAGAAATTAAAATAATCAATCTCTACTGGGCTATCTGGTTGTATAGAACCTTTTAAATACGCGACAGACGGCTAAGCTCAACCATAAGTAAGCAATCTCATTATTTCCAAACATTAACATCTTTTCATGCCATAGTCCATTACTCTCTTGTCTATCGATGAACCAATCAAGTCCCCTTTTAATTTGCGGTTCATCTTTTGAGAAGCCTATGAGTGAAAGGGAATTAAGCGAGGATAAGAGGTCGCCCCAGAAAAATGGGTAAGAAAATTTTGTCCAGTATTCAGCATCGCGCCGATCTGAATATTTATCAGGTTTAAAAAAGCGTGAGAGCAGCAATGTTCCAGCTTCTCTAGCTTCTTTTGACTTTAGGTAGTTTGGGTGAGCGGTCAATGCACGTAAGACCAAGTCAGTCACCCAATGAGATGAAGGTCTAGATTTTACAGGTTGAATGGGTTTTGATTTTGTTATAGCCTCTTTGTATGAAATACGAGCTGTCCGAAGTGGAATCGCCCACCCGCCATCATCCTGGCGAACCGAGAGAATCCAATCGAGAAATTTAACTACACGGGGATCTTCTTCAAAACCCGCTTTGATAATGTTTTCTATAGCGACGGAAGAATAATTCGGGGAATATTGAATACCATATATTCCTCGAATGTCGCCTTCAGCTGTCTGAAAGCTTAATATAGAGTCGACGGCTTTTCTTATTGCTGGATGCATTTTATTGAACTGATATAGACCGACTAGTAAACGTAACGTTTTGATCGTATGAAACACATCATAATTGGTTTCTTGACTTTTTCCTTTTCCTGGATATTTCCAGGATCCATCTGCTCGCTGCTTTCGAAGGATTTTTTGAGCAGCGGATAACTGCCACAAGGTTTCTATTGGTTCAACCTTTTCATTTAAGAGGTCTCGGTGGGTAAAGTAGGATATTGCCTCATTTTTTGAACCAATAAGTGGAGGGATTGGATCATATTTAAAAATCTCAAGCCAATCTTTCATCGTTTCACCTAAATAAATTTTCAATTAACTCTTCTTAAATGAGCCCCCATTGACTTCACCATGTTTAAAAAGCTGATTTAACAATATTATTAATTATTTATTAAAAAAATTTGGAGAGTATGAAATGGCAGAAGAAAAGAAAGCAGGTGTGCGTGATACAGATCTAACCATTTGGGCATTTGTGTTTTTTCTTATAGCTATCGGATGTATTTTGGCAGCAATGGGTTTAATATCAGGAAGAGTGTATGAACGTCTTTCCGTGGAACTCATACCGTTGATTACAGACTTTTTAAATAGTTTTGCAGGTAGTCTTCCATCTTGGTGGCCTCCTTCAGCAACTCTATTCATGATATTAGGAGGAGGGGCACTTGTCTTTGGTGTGATTTTTGCTATACTAGGTTATGGGGTCTATACTGTAAAACCTTGGGCACGAATCTTGGCAATACTCGTTGGTTTTCTATTAATTCCCGTAAGTGGATTTGGAATTATAGTGCTCTGGTATTTCTTCAGAACTGAAACAAAAGAAAGGTTTAGTGAGGAAGCATAACATACCAAATTCCTTTTTTTTTCATGAATGTAAAAATATGATTTTTTTAAAGAAAGAAGATCAAATTTATTTAGTAAAACCAAGAAGCCATCATAACTCTTGGGGAATAAACTGTTAATAAAAGAGGAATAATCGGAAAAAACCGAGATATGAATGCTCAATTCAAATTTTGGGAGAGAAATCAAATGTATGAAAATCTAACTGGTGTTCAACACAAAAGTGCGATAGTCGATGTTACGGATAGGTGCAATTTAAGATGCAAGCATTGCTTCTATTTCCGTGAGGAGCATGATTCGAGAGAAATGAAAGCCGGTGAATTTTTAAAGGGTCTCAGGATTCTTCAAAAGCGGCATAACATTATTAGCATGGGGTGGAGTGGTGGAGAACCCCTTTTTAGAACCGAAGTCGTACAAGAAGGCGCGAAATTGTTTAGTATAAACCAGTTATTTACAAATGGTACGTTACCCATACCGAAAATGCGCAATCTTATGACCTTCATTTCATTGGACGGAACACGTCCTATTCATGATGAAGTAAGAGGAAAAGGCACATACGATAAAATTATGGAAAATCTGAAAAGCACCAGTGCAAAACCGATTTTTTTTCTCGCAACATTCCACCGTTTTAACGAGAAATGTCTAGAGGAAATGGTGATGGAACTTTCGGAAGTTGGTCGTCCAGTGACAGGTATGATGGCCATGCTATTTACCCCGTTGAAGAAATATAAGGAAATAAAGGGATACAAACACTCCAAAATCCAGAAAAATCGGCTCGATCTTTCATGGGAAGAACGGGATCGAATAATCGACCGTTTACTTGAACTCAGGAGCAGTTATCCGAAGTTTTTGCTCAATGAGGAGGTTAATCTCGAAATGATGCGAAGCGAAAACGCACCCGAGGCAACTTCTCGGTGCAATATGCCACAACGAACTCTAACCTTGGACCTGAATCTAAATCGAAAACTTCCTTGTGTGCTCGGAGCGGATGTGGACTGCACAAAATGCGGATGTCCCTTCCCATACGAACAGGAGGCCAGAAGGAGAGGCTTGAAGCCCAAATTTTTTGCGTTGAATACCGGAGAAAAAAAATTAAATGAGAAGTTTTACCAAATACAGAAGAAGAATATGTGAAGTTTTTATGCAATTTCAATAAAGGCGATTATAATCAGTTATTTATATAAAAATAGTCCGTAAATTATAAACTATTTTTGAAGTCGTAATATTTCATTTTCTATTTCTGGAATAACTTCTACATTTTTTATTATTTTCTTTTTTCCTTCTTTCATTGAAATGACGTAAAAAACATTACCCCCATATTTTCTCGTAAATTTTTTATGTGTTTCTGCTTGAATTGAACGTTCTTTATATATCTGGGGAATATGTGATACTTCTGATACTGGTTTGATTTGGAGACCAATGTATTTATTATTTATTTTAATGAAAAAATCAACATTGAACAAACGATCCCATTCATCAGGAGCAGGTTCTATTTTTACTTTTAATATCTCCTGTAATTGACCATAAATAGTTTTTATTTCTGTCATATATCCATCAAATGTTCTGTCTATAACCATTTTAAACATGTATTCTATACAATCTTCTTCTGTAACACTCTCAATTTCTGCTATAATTACTTCACTTATTTTTACATGCAATTTCTTCCCTAAAGCTTCGATATGTTCTCTATTTCTGACATTATTGAAATAATATTCTTTCCAATCATCTATTGTTTTGGGAGCACATTTCCTAATTTCTGCGGATACTGCACCCACGTTTCGTTTATAGTTTAACTGAAATCTATTCATTACACTATTTAAGATCCACTCTTTTGGCACTAAAATTACCCTCAAAAGTATTTATCCAAACTTCCTGATTTACGGATAACCTTTTCTAAAATAATTTGATTTTCCGAAAACATTTCCTCAATTAGTGAAGAATTATTGTAAAAATTCTCCCACCGAATAAATAAAAGTTTGTTTGAATATTTTTTATTGTATTCTGAAAGAATTTTATCGAAATTTTCTGATTCATACGTTAAGATAACAATAAAATTATCAATCTTAGTTTTGCCATCGTTTAATGTTGATTTTAAAAAATTCTGTATATTATTTTCATTAATTTTTTTCTCTAATAATCCAACCAATTCTGTATCGTCAGATGTGCGATCAGAAATAAGAAGATCAATAGCGATATGTTTTTTAATGTCAGGTGAAGAAATAACGGTATAACCTTTTCTCCTAGCTAGGTTAAAATTAAATTTTAGGTTATTTAATTTTTCATTTTTCCACAAAAATATGAGTAAATTATGGAAATCACGTCTTTTATTCTCTACTCTTTTAGAATTTAATTTATTTTCAATTATCGGTTTAAAATTTTTATTTATTTCATAACCAATCCCTTTTCGTTTTAATTGTCTTGCCATTTTTAATGTTGTTCCCGAACCTACAAATGGATCTAGAACAGTATCACCGATATACGAAAACATTCTAATAATCCTATAAGGTAATTCTTCTGGAAACATAGCTATATGCTCTTTTTGTTGTATTCCTGGAAATGTCCAATGTCCATTATACCAGTTTTTCCACTCATCTAAACATATTTTAGAGAGCTCTTTCCTACTATCATTTATTCTTCTCGTTTTCCCGCTCCATTTTTTAAAAATTAAGATATGTTCGTAATCATACGTTAATAAACCATTTCTTGGGTAGTAAATGGATCCCATTAACGAACATCCGCCTGTTGTATTAGTTGTGGATATTTTCTGCCAAATAATATCACCGAGAAAATCGAATCCAATTTTTAAACATTCTTCGATTATGGAGGAATGGATAGAAAAAATTCTATAGCGTTCATGCTCTGTCTTACGTAGATATTGATCTCCTACATTTACAACCAATCTACATTGTGGTTCTAGAACACGATAACATTCTTTCCATACGTTTGTTAATCTCTGGATGTAATTATCAAAACCATCCATAAATCCGATTTGATCTTTAATTCCATAATCCTTAATTGATCCATATGGCGGAGAAGTTACAATTAAATGAATGGAATTATCTCCAATTTCACTCATATTTTCTGAACTTTTAAAATATATTTTCTGATTTTTTATTTCTAAAAAATCAGTTATTCTATTGATGTTGGCATTCATTTTCATTCTTAATTATTTTTATTATACTTTTCAATAATTACTATTTATTTTTAAAGAAAAATAAAGATGTATCGTTTTTTTTAAAATTACTTCTAAATAAACAGTTCACATTCAACTTTTAATTTATTTGGATATCAAAATAAGGAATTTGAATTTAAAATCACTGTTTCTATTATTTTCTTATAATAAAGTCCCGACATTATTCATTATATCTTATAATTTCAATTTTTACAATAGTTGGATATACCCGTAAAGGTATAAATTAATGTAACTATTACCCGTAAATTATAAACTTTGAAAATGTAGGCAATTATGTCATAGCATATATTACGAACATCTTTTTCTTTTTAAGGGGGCATTAACGAATCTTTTTAAAGGGCATTAGATAATTATATCCAAGATTGAAAAGGTGTGACCTGTAAGGTAAATGTTAATAATTAAAAGGAGTATGTGATATGCATTATAAAAGGTTTAAATTCTTAAAAATTCGTATTGATCGTGGTGTAGCGTTTGTAACGATTGATAATCCTCCTATAAATGTCTTAACAGTAGATTTATTGATGGAATTTGATAGACTTGCAACTAAAGTTCGAAAAGATGATGATGTAAGGGTCATTGTTTTTGATAGTGCCGATCCAGATTTTTTCATAGCGCATTTTGATGTTGGATTCTTAACTACACTGCCTGATGAACCACCACCAAAATCTGACAAGCTTTTTGGGATGCATCCTATTGTTGAAGCATTTCGGACAATGCCTAAAGTATCAATTGCCAAATTAGAGGGGATAGCCCGAGGTGGTGGGAGTGAATTCGTGTTAGGACTTGATATGAGGTTTGGAGCTATTGGTAAAACTATTTTAGGCCAGCCAGAAGTAACGGTTGGTATTATCCCAGGTGGTGGTAGCACACAAAGACTTCCCCGCTTGGTGGGACGATCCAGGGCTCTAGAAATTGTACTTAGTGGCATGGATATTTCAGCTGAACTGGCTGAACGCTATGGATATATAAACCGTGCCCTTCCTCCTGATGAATTGACTCCATTTGTAGAAGCTCTTGCCTATAGAATAGCATCATTCCCATCTGAAACAATTGCATTAGCTAAAAAGGCAGTACTCACTGCTGAAGAATTGCCCCTTAGAGAAGGATTACTTGAAGAAACACATCTTTTTAATCAAGCGTGTGCCTTACCTGTAGCGAAAGAACGAATGAAGTGGTTTCTTGAATTCGGTGGTCAGTCGCGTGAAGCAGAAATAGATTCATCTGGATTATTAGACATATTCAATAAAAGAGAAACAGAAAAATAAAAGATTTTCCCATGAAGATTTAATAAAGATTTCTAAAAGGGAGCCAATTCCTGTATTAATTAAAAAATTGAATTTAAATAATAGATAATAATTATTATATTTACTAAAAATTTCCATTAACGATGGTGAGATTAGTAAATGAAGCGAAAACAAGTGGGCTTCTTCGGGGCTGTTTTAATTATAATACTATTCTGTATTTTACCAGTAAATAAAACTGCTTCAGGTTCGAGACTTTTAGAAGTAGGAGATGACCATACGATTTATTATTATCTTTCCGAAAGTGTTGTTTCGATAAGTGGAACTTACTCAGCGAATTACACGATCGATGTCTTTGTCACAGATAATGCCACACATAGATCCATGTATATTTCTACAGGGTACATATCGGATGACGTTCTCTGGAAAAAAGCCAGTGCCACAAACGGCGATTGTTCTGCTATGATTGTGAATACTTCGGCGACCCACTATGTAGTTCTAGGTAATCATAATGGAACATTAGATGCCCTTGTTCAATATGATATTACCGCTCAAGTTAGAAGTTCCGGTATTCCGGGCTTTGAATTTATCTTTGCTTGCTTGACTTTGTTGGCCATACTCGGTTTAGCCTTCTTAAAAAAGCAATCACTTTTGTAAAAATAGCCCTCTAATGAGAATCTTTCTTCTTTTTTCCACACTTTTTTTCTTATGATTTAATGATTTGATTTATTAACTAATTTAATTAAAAGTTTTGTTGGATGATGATGAGGCTTATCCCGTGATTGTTGATGCACAAGATGAACAGGGAAGAGCCGTCTGAATCCACTTAAAGTACAGAGGATGGAGATTGGTGGATGGGTAATGAGGATTTGAAGAAGATTGATGAGTTTGCACATAAAGGAGAGCTCCTCGACTGGTGGTATTACGGAGGGCTTTTAGATAAGAATGATACGAAAATTTCGGAATGGACACTAATTGTAAATTTTGTGATAGCACGTGGATTTGTCGATAATTTATTATGTATTTTAGTGCCACCAGATGAGAATGAATCACCCATTGATCTCAGCGGTTGGGGATTGAAAGCGGGTTGCATTACAGCGTCTGAGAAAGAATTGAACGTAACTTGTCAAACGAATAACTGGGTGACGGGTGGGTACCCAGAGTGGCATCTTCACATGGAACGTTCCAAAGATAACCACAATTATGTAATAGATGTGACCTATGAAGCTGAGGTCGACTCGAATTATCGGATTTATGCAATCGACAAATCAAAATTAAATCATTTCGCGGTGTTTCGCCAACGGATGACGGGGACCTTAAAGATCGATGAGGATGAATTTCCAATTTCGGGAGTATCCTACTATGAACAGATGAGTGGATTCATCGATCCGAAGGCGAGTCGGGGTTGGTACTGGTACTGTATTCCTCAAACAAAGACTGGCGAGTTATCTATGAATATCGCGCTAGGTGTAAGCCCTACGGATGAAATTTTCCATCGATTTGTGTATTTTACAGAGGATGGCAAAAATTTTGGTGAATTTTTAAATTACGATTTTGAAATCTTAGAAGAACGGGTGTTTGATGATATAAGATACCCATACAAATTTCGGATTCACGAGAAAAATGAAAATGGCGAAATTGAGGCAGTCATAACGCGAGCCTCGAATCCGTCTCAAGATATGCATAATACCCCCTTTGGGACAGTCGTGTTTATCACAGGAAATGCCCAAGTCGTCGGAAAGATGGAATGGAAGGGGAAAAAATATGATATTGCAGGACGTAGTATTGGGAGTAATTTCCTCATTGTTTATTAAAATAGGTGGTATTTAATTATGCCCGAAGACATTCTCCACAACCAAATACCATCCCTCACACCATGGGAAAGCTAATTTTGAGTGATCACGAATTTATCTTGCTTTATATTAAAATTTATTGTTATCAAATATCTAGTTCTCAATTCAGTAAAAATCTAAGAGAACTCTTTACAATCCCTCAAAAATAAAAAAAAGAAAGGTGACAGTATGGGATTTTGAATTACTATAATTGTTCCGTAAAAGATTTATTCATTAGTTACTTTGCATCGATAAAAAACCAGTAAGCTTAAATTGATTTGTGAGGTGTAAGCTCTAAGAAAGTGATTCGATAAAACACCTTAACGCTTAACTGGATCCGTTAGGTGATTCAATGAATAATGATAAAAAGATAGCATACTTTAGCATGGAGATCGCATTAAAATCAGATATTCCTACATATAGCGGAGGATTAGGGATTTTAGCCGGTGATCTTATTAAAAGCGCTGCAGATCTCGAGATACCAATGGTGGCAGTAGCATTAACCTATTCTGGGGGGTATTTCTATCAGTTTATCGATCGTGAGGGATTACAACAGGAAAAGGCGCTCCGCTGGGAATTTACTGATGAATTTGCGCGGACTAATCAGACAGCAGTAATCGAAGTATATGGAAAACCACTGAAGGTCCAGTGTTGGACATATGATGTCGTTGGGAAGACGGGTCATCATATTCCACTTTATTTACTTGAAACCAATGTAGAAAGTAACGAAGAATGGATGAAAAATTTAACCCATATACTTTATGATTCCATCAGACCTGAGATTAGGTTAATACAAGAAATGATACTCGGAATGGGAGGAGTCCGTATTCTTGATCTTCATGGAATGAATAATCTAGAGTGTTATCATTTAAATGAAGGGCATGCTGCATTTGTAACGTTAGAATTATTGAAAAAGTTTGATGGAAACCCACAAAGAGTTCGAGATCGATGCTTATTTACAACCCACACCCCTGTTCCAACGGGATTTGATATTTTTTCCTATGCTTTGGCAAATGATGTTTTTCGAGATCAACTCCCTGAAAACATAAAGGAATTTGCCGGAAATGATGGATTGAATATGGCCCATTTAGCGGCTAGTTTATCAGGTTATATTAATGCTGTCTCAAGAAAGCATCAAGAGATATCTGCAAATTTGTTCCCCGGTAAGAAGATCAACTATATTACGAATGGGATTAATACGGATCGGTGGATTTCACCCTATTTAAGGGAATTATATGATAAAACTTTCCCTGGATGGGATCAAAGACCAGATCTATTGAAGAATATTTTCCAGCTAAACTCAGTGGCGCTCTGGGCAGCACATCAGAAAGCAAAAATTGATTTATTGGATTATGAGAAAAGTCATTCCTATGTATTATTGGATAGCAAGCACTTAACAATTGGATTTGCGCGTAGGATTACTGAATATAAACGCCCGACACTCATCTTTTCAGATTTAGATCGCTTGGGGAGGATGGCCAAAGATAAAGTGCAATTTATTTTTGCAGGCAAGACGCATCCACGAGATGATTGGGGAAAGGAGCTCATTAAGAATATTTATAATGCCTCTGAGTATCTATGGAAGAATTATAAGGTGAGGGTGGCATTTCTCGAGAATTATGATATGGATTTAGGAAAAATGATGGTTTCTGGTGTGGATTTATGGTTGAATACTCCGCGATGTACATTCGAGGCATCCGGCACCTCAGGAATGAAAGCCGCTTTAAATGGCGTCCCCCATTTATCTACTTGGGATGGATGGTGGATTGAAGGGATGGAATTGGATCCGAATGCAGGATGGGCTTTTGGCCCCAAATCAGAGGGAACTGAATGCCCTGCCGATGAGCCAAGTGAAATAAATGCCCTCTATGAAGTTTTAGAAAAGGAAATAATCCCGATGTATTACGATAGACGAAATGAATGGATCGAGCGGATGAAATGTTCGATCAAATTGGCCTCCTATTTCAATACTCATCGCATGATAAAGGAGTATGCTACTCAAGCATGGCAGTTGGAGGAGCAGCGACGCTGGAAATCGGTTAAATTTCAATGGGCGGAATCGATAAAATAAATTCAATCGCTATCTTTACTGAGAAATTCTAGAATCTTTGCATTCACTTCCTCAGCAGCCTCGACAATGAATCCATGCCCTGGTCCCCTAAGAACTACTAATTCTGCGCCTAGAATTCCTTTCGCAATTTTTCGAGAATTTCGAGGGGGTAACAGGAGGTCATTAGTCCCAACCATTATCAGTGTCGGCTTTTGAATTTCTGAGAGGCGCTCTCGTACATCGTGTTTACTGATCGCATTGGCCTGATTGCGAAAATCTTGAATGGTAGTCGGATTTTCGGTGAATCGGCGCATGAACTTTTTCCAGAGCGTTTTATCGTTGAGAATCTTTTTCTGGTAATTCCTTGAGAAGAGTATTTGGACGCCTGTTTTTGCACGTTGTTCAGCCGGTAACCCTTCACCTTGCTCTATAAATCGAAGGAGCGCATCAACTGCCGTCCCAAAAGCACTCGTGGCGAGAAGGATGAGTTTTTTCACGCGATCGGGGTGGGCTAAGACAAGTTGTAACGCAATCATACCACCCATGGAGATTCCACAGACATTAGTCGACTCGATTTTCAAAAAATCAAGTAGGGCAATAATATCATCTACGAAATGTTTCATTGTATAAGGGTAATTCGGGCGTTCTGACGTTCCTACCCCTCTATTATCAAAAATTATCAGGCGAAATTCTCTAGAAAGAACCGGAATTTGCGAGTACCAATTAAAAGATTGCCCCCCAAACCCCATGATCAAGATCATCGGTTCACCAGTGCCATAGACCTCGTAATGTAAATCAATCCCATTCAGTTTTTCAATTGGAATAGTTCATCACCTAATTAATTTCGTATAAATCAATCCTGATGCATATATTTAGAAGTTTTCATCTCAACAACATTTAAATCATCAATAAATTCTATAATGAAATCATAAAAGAGGGATTCAGATGGGTAAAGGTAAAAAAATTATCAAACAGGCTGAACAAATGGGATTCAAGAAGCTCCCCTTAACAATCCTCTACGGACTTCCGAGAAAGGTTCGGATGACCTTTTCCAAATTCGTCCCAGATTACATCGATATCATCCGAGAGTCTATTACTATGAAAGATCCTGAGGTGTTGATGAGGATCGCGAGAGGAGGCCGCTCTAGAATGGATGTCTTTCTCTCCACTAAATTAAATCTCTACATAGAGAATATCGGGAAGATATCCGGCTTTGCAGGGGTAGATCCTGGTAACCATGTCTTTCAAATCAGTTTTTGGACAGATAGTGATGCTGGAAATGAATTCATTCGTGAATTTGCTCAGGCCATGAATGAGCGCTTCGCGGATGTAGGCGGAATTCTTGAACACATTAACTGGGCAAAAATGAGAAAGAAATATAAAGTTCAGCAAGAGGACGTTCTCCCTGCTTGGAATAAATATCTTGGCTGAGCAAAATCCTTGCTCGCACAACTACCTTTTTTTTGCTTACTATAATAATAGATGGAATTATAGTTTTAAGTATTTTTTCTGAGAAAAAGAAGCAGAAAAGTCCCGAAAATGGGTGATCGAGTCTTAAACATTCGGTTAGATCGATGAGAATTACTTCTACTTTTCAGGATCGGTGAGATCGGGTGTATTTTCAAGAAAAATCTCCAGGAATACATCTTCAACGTGTTTTCCTTGACGTTTTAAAAATTTTGTCAGATCCTCATAAGATGCATCAATGAAGGTTTGAGGAAGATTAGTTTTTTGTCGAAAGTACTTCTCACAGTACTGGGCTAATTCGATTCGATCATCTTCAAAGCTTGCTTTTTTGCACATGTGCTAATAATATGTGCTAATCCTTTTTTTGCTTACCGAAATTTTGTCGAATGAGCCGTTCGTCTATTATATTCATTAAATAATCAAATAATTATTTTATAGAAGTATTTTTATGAGGTTTAATAATCATTATATTTAGAGGTATTATTTTAGTTAGGTGTTTTTTTTGGGTGCTTTGAGAATAATTGGGTTTATTTTAATTGGGATATCGATATTCCTTTTAATTTTCATATATGAGGGTTCAAGCCGCCCGGCGGCATTTCTATTCGGAATGGTTATTCCAAATCTCATTGTAGGTTCATTATTAGTTATAGCCAAAGAGAAGAAAGGCTATCCAGAATGATTATCTTTGAGATAGATGAATTTACGATGCTCTACTTAACTTTTAAATTCTTTTGTGTTCTTTTAATATAACTTCATTCAATTGATAACCTTTTTATAATACAATTTAATCACATAAATAACGAGAATAGACAAGTAGATTCAACGGAATATGGAAAGTAACTATATGGAATTGGTTACCACCGCCTTCAAAATTGCAATAGATGAACGATATAAAGAAATTAAGGAAAAATTTGCACAAATTAAAGATATTATTGCCGAGTTTAAAATAGCTGCATGTGAAGCGATGACCCTTCTTGAAACTTATAACATTTTCTCTGGGATTATAGTGAAGTATTGGCCAGATATAGGAGAAGAAATTACAGGCCGAGTATTCGACCTCCTTTTTAAGGAGTGGGATTTAACATCGAAAATCCCAGCCCCGATTAAGGTAAGGACTGATTATCATTATAGTCCAGAAGAAGATTTCTAAAATAAAAGTTGGGCGAATTTAGATTTAAGTTCATAAGTCATGAAATAATTGCCTTCATAATATCAATTAAAAACCTCCCTAAGAAAACCAATAGAGGCACTATGAAACATAGGAGATTATTATTTGGACAAGAAGAATCCGGAACAAGATTCTAATAGAATTGAAGATAAAAAGCCAAGAGAATACAGAAAGAAGTCAGACCAATATCATAAAAGGAATGCAAATCGAGACTATAGAAGCAGTCGTAGAGATCATGGGAGAGATCGTAATGATTATCAACGAAGACCACGAAAACCAAGAAATATTAGATATGGGACAAAATTCTGTGGAGAATGCCGCGCCTGTGAATTTTGGGTTACAGCAAAATTCGGAAGATTTCGATGTGAAAATTCGTATTTGCCCTTCGAAATCCTTGAATTCAGACGAGACGGAACGAATAATCAAATTACAGAAATTGTACTAAATTTATTGGTATAATAGATAGATCTCCCGAATAGATATCAGACAGCATATCCTTGAGTAAATAGATTAGGTAGAGTACAACGTATGCTAAATGCTGTATGAAATAACTTTTTAAAGTTCATTTTTAATAGTAAAAGTGGTAAAAATGCCATTAAAGGCTGGTAAAGATTATTCGGAATATATGTATAATTTCATCGATGACATCTGTAAGACCATTGGACCAAGACTCGCAACAAAACCAGAAGAACACAACTGCATCAAAGTCATTGAGGAAGAATTGAGTAAAACTTGTGATGAAACATTCACTCAAGAATTTAAAACATCATATCTCGCATATCCTCGTGGATTGCTTCGCTGGGGTGGTGGTCTTTGTATGATAGGCTTCATCTTCCTATTCACTATCATCCCCTGGCTCTGTGCAGTTCTATCTATAACTGGATTATTTTTAGCATTGACTGAACTAATGTTTCTCAAAGATTATTTAGATATATTCTACAAAAAAGGGATGTCCAAGAATGTCTTTGGAAGAATTAAGCCTACAAGCGGCGAGCCTAAAAAATATCTAATCTTTGGGGGTCACTCAGATTCAGCGTTTGATTTCCCCATGGCAAAAAAAGGTGTCGATGTCATGCAGAGACGGATGTTTCTGGCAATTGGATTGGGTATTTTTGGTATTTTATGGTCTATTATTAAAACCATTGTCCCCTGTGCTTTTGGATGTTTACCTCTTTCTGTGCCGTTTTTCAGCATCAACGTGCTTGACATCGTGTTTTTCTGTATTTTCGTCCCCTGGTTTGTCTTCTTTTTGACTATCTATTTCGGATTTATTGGTTCGGAGATGGTGGAAGGTGCAAATGACAATCTTTCGGGAGTTGCTGTAGCTTGTGCTATTGCTAAGCATATCAAAGAGAATCCAGAAGCTCGTCCTAAAAATGTCGAAATTCTCTGTGGATCTTTCGGTGCAGAGGAAGTAGGGCAGAGGGGTTCACGAGCATTTGTGCGCCAAACACCCAAGGAAATTCTTGAAAATAGCTATTCAGTAATTCTAGAAAGCGTTGGAGGTGGCACAGGAGTTGGAATATTGAAAGCAGAAACAATGTATCTCACGACAAACAAAAAATTCCCCTTTATTCACCCAATCAAACATGATCCCGAAGTTTATAACCGATTATATAAGGGATTTGAGAAATGCAAGGAAAAGAAGAAGGGACTTCCCCCAATAACCCTCGCTGAAGCTAAATTTGCAGGTACCGATGCGGTACGCTTTTCAGAGAAAGGTTATCCTGCTTGTGCAATCGTTTGTGCCCTAATTGAAACCTACTTCCTGAAAAACTGGCACAGTCTTGAAGATATTCCTGAGAACCTCAATAAGAATATGATGACCTTTGTGTTAAATATTTGTTTGGAATTTATTGAACTCGTTGATAAAGAATATGGTTAAAATCTCACTTAATTCGTAATACTTAATTCTGTTTTTAATTAGAAAATTCCTTTTTATAATCTAAAAAGTCAGAAAAAAATTAAATAAAAATAGAATATCATTGAATAACAAATCTAATTTAAAATTGATAAATAGAGGAAGGAAGTTAGGAATGGAAATTTTACTTTATATTATTCTTATTATCGCTTGTACTGCGAGTTTTATTGCTTATGCCGTAATTGCTAAACCGGAGCATCTTAAAAAGGCAATTGTGGTGGGAATAATTTTCACAATTTTTGGATTTTTATGGGATTTTATTGGAATAAATTTAGTACATTATTGGGACAATACAAGTTCATTATTACCAGAATTATATGGTGTGCCGATTGGAAATATTCCTTTCGCAATTTTTGGAGGAGCTGTTTTTATCCTGTTATGGAATGAGTTTGAAAGACGTATAACAAAAATCGTTTTTCTGTTTTCTGCCGCTGGTACTTGTGGATATGCAGTGGCATTGAATATATATTCTGGATTTTTAATTCATTATCCACCATATAATATTGGATGGGCGTATTTATTCTGGCTGGGAAATTTGTGTTTAATGGTTTTTTGTGATTATTTATATGAAAAAGGGAAATAGATTCAAACTAACTCTTTAAAGAATTGAGGAATGAGAGGGTGTTCTAAATTGAAAATTCAGGATAGTCGATTCTCATTAACGGAGTATAAAAGGAAGATGAATTGGTTGGATCCTAAGTAAATATTGCATATAACTAAGCCCACGGTATATTATATGCTGAAGAAAAAAGAAGGTTAATAGGAAAAGACTTGTTAGGATGGTTTTTAGCTCATGCAGGATGGCGAGGAAGGTAAAAGGGAGAGACTGCAAGTTCTACTTCGTGTGACCGCCTATTCTTTGATGTACGCGTCATTGATACTATTATTTCTCTCTTTAGTATATCTGAGTAATGAAACGGTGGCTCTTGTATTAGGATACTTGTGTGTAAGTTTAGTTATACTTGGTGCCACCTGTCTTGCAATTTACGAGTCTCGGGAGGGAAACCTAAAAGTAACGCACGAGAAGTGTTTTCGCATCGGACTAATTTTATTTATTGTTGGGCTCGCGTTGATCCTCATATCGCCATTCTTGGAGGATGGGCTTTACCTCGTTGCCGCGGGTAGTCCGATATCGTGGGCAGGGGTAGGCTGTCTCATGCGCGGCATTAAAAGAATGCCGAAGTTAGAAATAATTGCTGATTTTACAGTCAGTGCTGTGAATAATTATTTTAAACAAGAGCGGAAAAAGAAAGAAGTGGAGAAGGATTTTAATGATTCGGTATTGGCGAAGTTAATAAAGAAATTGTACCAGAGGCAAGGTGCATCTGCCATAAGAAGGGCTATTATCCATTGTTACGGTACAGCAGATACAGAAGAGGAATTGGAAAAATTACAAGATAAAAATAAAATACTCGGAGAATATATTAACAATCGTTCTCTTCTTTTAAAAGAATTGAAGAGCTTGCAAGAGGGAGCTATAAGACCTAGCCTTGTAAAAAAGGGAGTTCCCCATAAAACTAATGAACTAATAAAAAGTTGGTTTTCAGAAAAATGTAAGATTTTGGAAATTGAGCTTAAAAGCCTTAAACTTTCGGAGAACGTTCTTGAAAAATCTAAGGCCTTAGAAAAAGTATTTGAAAGACTTAAGCTTATAGAAAAAGAACTTGAAATACGATATCTTTCAACAAATAAAATCGCAGAAATAAGCAACGCGCTTGAACTCGCGTATGTAAAAACAGAAAAATTGATAGATCGCACCCCTAACCCTCTTTCACTGTTAGTAGATAAGTTCGCGGACCTTAACCTTGAAAAGAGAATTCAATATATTGTAGAGAAATGTAAGCGCTTACTAATCAGAGAATCATTAAAAAGAGAAATTCGGTTATCCCGTAAAAATGGATGTTAACACGGCGAGGAGGAGGGCGAAATAGATCCTTCTCGCATCCCTCCGCCTCGTTCGGAAGGGAGAGTTTAATCTTCATTTTCATTAACCATTATATATGCTTATTAAATAAAAATATTTAATTGAATTAGGAAGGATTCGAAAGCAATGGATAAAATCAAATTTATTACACAATTTGGGGAAATAGTTGCAGAGCTAAAGAAAGAATGGAATCCAAAAACAGTTGAAGCCATTCTAAAATCGCTTCCAATGAAATATAAAGTTATACTTCAGACTTGGGGGGAAGAAATTTTCTTTTTTTTGCCAGATTTCGATTTCTTGAAAACTCTGGGGAAGGAAAACGCTCAGATAGAATTGGAAGTTGGAGATGTCGCCTTTTGGCCACGTGATCCGGCCTGTTGTATTTTTTTCGGAAAAACTCCTTTATCTAAAGGGGAAAAGCCAGTAGCTTTCGAACCTGTCAATGTTTTTGGTAGGGTTATTCAAGGGATGGACATTTTATTTCAATTAACTAATGGTGATTTAATTCTGATGGAAACAATAGAAGATTAATTTTAACTCCTAAACGCTACCCAGAACGGGATATCGCTTAACACTCCAACCATTGCGAATTGAACCCAAATAAAAACGCCGCCCCACCCTGGAAACCATGATAGCACGAAACATATCCAAAGCCAAACGTGCGTATTAGATGATAGTTCGCTTTCTGCTATTGCTTTTTGCAGGACAAACAAATAAAACACGCCTGCTAAAATCCCGAGGATAAACCGCCATAAATTATCCATTAATAATCCAGTTCTAACACCCTGTTTAGGATGCACTTCAATCAATAAAAGCCACCATATAATTGAAAAAACAATTGTGATCCAGCCTGCAAATTTGTTAATAGGCCCGGCAACGCCATACCACCCCTTCCAAAGTGGATAATTTGCGCACATCTTTTTCACATCTTAGTTGTTTATCCTTGATTTCATATCAAGTGAAGGATTATGTTTTATGTTTGTTATCACTTATGAAATGCATTATTACAGTTTATTTGATTAAAATGTTTCGATAAAAAGAAATAGTCTCTTGAAAAGCTTTTTAAACTTGAAAAGGAATTAGATTTAACTTAAATTTCTTAATTTTAATTAAGAGGTGATGATATGGGAAAACTTGATGGAAAAACAGCCATTATCACAGGTGGAGCTAGCGGTATTGGAGAAGCAACCGTGCGGCTTTTTGCTCAAGAAGGGGCAAAAGTTGTTATAGCAGATATAATGGACGATTATGGAAGCAAGCTCGCCGATGAACTTGGACAAAATGTGGAATTTATTCATACGGAAGTAAACGAAGAAAAGGATATTCGTGCTGTTGTTCGACATGCAAGGAAGAACTTGGGCCAACTAGATATTATGTTCAATAATGCAGGTGCTGATAAAATTTCCACAGAATTTGAGAATATTTCAGTGAAAGACTTCGACTGGACGATTGGATTGCATCTTAGAGCAACATTCCTTGGGATGAAATATGCAGTTCGAGCAATGAAAAAACAAGGGTCAGGTTGTATAATCAATGTAGGAAGTGTTGCAGGCTTGCAAGCAGGTTATTCATCGCATCTGTATGCCGCCGCGAAGGCAGGAATTATTCAAATGACCAAGACTGTCTCCTGGGAGATGGGTCCCTTCGGGATCCGAGTAAATTGCGTCTGTCCTGGAGGTATCCCTACCGCAATCTTTGGGAGGGCGGCTGGAAAAGCACAAGAGCAGGCCTTAAAAATTATTCCAGATATTAAGAAAATCTTTAATACTCTCCAACCAATTCGACGTTCTGGTCTTCCAGAGGATATTGCTAAGGCTGTACTCTGGCTCGCCACTGACGATTCTAGTTTTGTCACAGGTCAAGCCATTCTAGTTGACGGGGGACTTCTCAATGGCCCTGATTATGAAGCATATGAGAGAGCTATGAAAGAACTGGGACAGCTTTTGGGATTAGAATTTAGTATGTGGTTTTAAAAAGAACTTTTAACAAAAAACGAAATTATCTCCTTTTTTATTTTAAAATTTTTTTCATAATTTTTGCATTACATTATATAAAATGCACAAGATACCTGAAACGAAAACTATCATTACTTGGTCATGGAAAGACTTGCAAAATAATATTAAATTAAATAAAAAAAGGAAATAATTTAGGTTATCGGGCGTGGAGATGGGACAAAGATTTTAAGAGACCTTTTGGATGGCATAGTTCTTAAGGAAATCAATAATAGCTTTGTTAAACGCTACAGGATTTTCTAGTGTCGCTTGATGCCCCACTTTTGGGATTATGACGATTTCAGCTTGTGGGATTACGGACTTCGTGTGATCCTGATATCTTGGGGGAGTTATCACGTCATCGCCACCCCCAATCAACAGGACAGGATTCTTTATTTTCTTAATATAATCCAATAACTCAGGGCCTTTCGTCCGGATCGTTTTAATTTTGTTAGCAAAACACCAATTGGTGTTAGTTTTTACGAAAATTTTTCTTACCTCGCTTATTAAGGCTTCATACAGAGGACTTGTCATCATT
Source organism: Candidatus Helarchaeota archaeon (assembly GCA_013375405.1). The sequence goes on along the minus strand of JABXJU010000009.1, from coordinate 2,898 downwards.
TTCTCGCCCATTATCCAAGGAATCAAGACATCGAATGCCTCTTTGAGCGGCATGTTTTCCATGGCGCGTTGCCACGCTCTAGTGGCGGCAACAATGCGAGGATGCGGGTGACTGAAGCTATTTGCAATTATGGTGGTAATGACACGATCAGGATATAAGGCGCTCACAACTTGGGCTATCAGTCCCCCCATGGAATGGCCAACAAGATGCCCCTTTTCAACGCCCACGTGATCCATTAACGCAATTACATCTGTAACATCGTTCTCCAGGCTATAAAAACTCTGGGCTTTCTCTTCATCTTCAAATTCTTCAACTCTAGTTGACCGCCCAAAGCCGCGTGCGTCATGTGCATAGACGGTAAAGCCTGCTTTTGCAATTGGAGCTATTTGAAATTGCCAGGCGCTTTTATCTTCCCCTAGTCCATGCAATAGAAAGACGGGATCACCCGCATTTCCTGTTTTTTTATAACTAATGGATATAGGACCATGTTCAGTATCTCGAGTAAATTCTGGCATATTTTAACCTCTGTATCATTTTATGATAAAAGTTACTGTATGATTTTAGATGAAAAATTAGTGCATAATTATGCCGCCATTCACGTTTATCGCTTGACCAGTAATGAAATTGGAATCATCAGAAGCCAAAAAATAAGCCAGACCTGCGACATCACTGGATTCGCCCCATCGTTTTAACCAGATGTAATGCTTGTAGAGATCCATAGCAGTTTGCATTAATTCCTCGTTATCTTTGTATATTGGAGTGCGAATCATACCAGGACATATTGTATTCACGGTGATATGAGGTGCGAGGTCTTTAGCTAAGGATTGAGTTAATCCGAGTACACCAAATTTAGAGATAGAATATACGCCAATAAGAGGATGGCCCACTTTTGAAGCGGTGGAACCGATATTGATAATTTTGCCCCTTAAAGGTTTCAAATCTTTTTGTTTTCGCATTTTCCAACCAAAATATTTGCACATCATCCAGGTACCTTTTAAATTCACGTTCATTACTTGGTCCCATTCTTGGTTTTTGACTTTCACTAGGTTTGCTTGAGGGCCTCGAACTGCGGCATTGTTTATCAACACGTTCAGCATTTCAAAGTTCTTAAAGGTGAGGTCAACGAGGACTTTAATTTGATCTTCTTGGCTGATATCGGTCGTGCTAATAACGACTTTTGTATTTGGAGAAGCATCTGCTATCAACTGTTGAGTTTCTTCTAACATCACAGTATTTATATCGCAAATAACCAGTGAAGCCCCTTCTTTCGCGAATCGGAGGCTAATTGCGCGACCAATACCTTGTCCAGCGCCGGTTATCAAACAAACTCTTCCATCTAATCCACCCAATCAAATCACCTCAACGTCAGATAAGATTCTTTGATCTGATTTAATGTATTAAAATTATTTATTAAAAAAGGGTTTTGAAACAGTGACAAAAGGTGAATAAAAGTAAATAAATTTCAATAAAAATGAATAATATCACTTTATTTTAGTGGGGTTATATTTTGCGCAAAACCCAGGTTAATTTTCACTCAATTTGATGCGAATTGGACTGAAGGAATTTGAGAATTTTCATCTTGAGTTCATCTTGATGGTTACCGAGCCAAAGAATGTGGCCGACACCTTCCAAGGAAAGGAGCGAAGAATTCGAGATCTTGGAATTCGCAAACTCAGCGTGTGTGAATGGGACGTCCTTGTCAGCTGTTCCATGAACGATAAGAGTTGGAACTCTAATTTTTTCTAGAGGATAATCAGCAACAGTCTTCAGTTGTTTCAAATCATTATCAAGACCCAATTTTCGAACACTCATTGGTATAGTGGTTTGTAAAAATTCCTTGAACCATTCAACCTGAGCGGGGGATTTCTTTATTTCCTCGATGAATTTCTTGATTTCTTCTTTATTCAGGGTGCTTTCGACTTCCATCAGCTTTGTCAGGGCGTAAAGCGGCCAATGTCTCGTGATAAAATCAAAGATCCACAATCCCATATCTGCGATGGTGCCAGACATGAATATCCTCCCGAGTAATGAGATTTCTTCAACTATATATTCCTGACTTACGGCACCCATAAGAATCAATGACCACAAGCGCTCGTGATGCCGCATCGCCAACTGGAGAGCCGCCGGACCGCCTGCTGACACTCCAATGACCGCCACACTATGAATATTGAGGCTATCAAGGAGAGAGACCATGGTATCTGCCTGTTCCTCGAACGTTGCTCCACTCTCAATCGGTGTTCCAAGATATCCTGGTCGGGATACAGAGAGGACTGAGAATCCCTGTTGAGCAAAGAATTTCATAAGGAATTCCCCCTGATCGTAACCACCAGGGCCACCGTGTGAGATTAGTATTGTAGGTCCGCTGCCGATGAATGAGTATTCAACAGGGCCACGGGGTGTTTCGGCAATCTTTCCGCCTGCTTCAATTTTCCTGAGGAGATCCCCTTTCCATCTTCTAAAGTTTAGAAAAAGCCAAAGGAACCCAATAAGGCCTAAAATAAGGATTGCTACTAGAATTTCCGTTAACATCAAACCAATTCCTAGATTTCTCATATAATTTATTTTGTATTAGATTAATAATCGTCTAAAACAATAATATCAGACATAAACCTCTTGATATAATATAGCGCCTTCTCTTTTAAAATGTCCATTGCGTTCAAATAATCATGAAGTTAGATTCTCTGATTTGATATAATCTAATAAAATTATTTATGTAAAAGCTATTTTGTGGATTGCTCTTATAAAAAAAGAAATAAAATAAAATTCTAGCATAATTTTAGGTTAATTGTATGTTGTATGCATTTTTTAACCTTTTTCTCTCTCGAAAACCCACAGAACTCCAGCAAAATATTTTAATTCCCAGCCTTGTGCTGCCATTCTATCAAGTAACTCCTGGGC
>JABXJU010000364.1 GCA_013375405.1 Candidatus Helarchaeota archaeon | reverse complement strand
CAGTCACTGTCTTTCCTGAACCGGGGGGAGCTTCTACAAGAACTGTTTTATCTCTACAATCGATAATATGTTTCTGGCCAGCATCAGGATAGATAGTAGACATTCTCTTTAATCTTCCTTATAGCGAATTTTTGAATTATCCCAGCAAACTTAACAAAGGTTTCAGGGATTGCTTCTTTATTATTTCTTATTGTCTCTGCAATTATTCTACTTTGCCTTACTGACTTGCAATTCATAGGTGCATCCCTACCTGCGATTAGAAGATGTAAGAGTTTCCGTAGTTGCATTTCCTCTAATTTAGTCTGAATATCCTCAATCCATTGTGAAAAAGATTGGGTTGATTTGATTATTTCTAATTCTTCTGAACCAAGAATGTTACCTCTATCCACAAAATACTGACAGATATTGTTTCGTAGCTGGTTCCACGGTATATACTCTTCGATGCAATTTTCTATTCCCTTGATCAATTCTACAATACCGGCCTCTTTTGTAAGTAATTTGTCATAGGTATTCCTCTCTAAATCCTCAGGTAAAACGATGGTAAAATTACTGCTCTCTATGATTCTTTCCAATTCTTTTTCTGATTTATCGTTGTCCACAATAGAGATTACACTAGATTCGAGTCTCCTAAAGAAATTTGCGTACCTACGAATATGTCCGTGTCCACCACAGTCTATAAATTCAAATCCCAGAGCTTCCAACCCTTCAAATAAGACATCTTCATCATCCCATCTTAAGGTTTTTCCCTCGAGGGCTCTAAAGAAAACGGGCAAACCTCCTCTTTCGGAAGGACCCTCTACAAGTAAGATATGTTTGGCGAAGAACGCTTGAAGCAACTGATTTCTTTCATATCTTTCAAAGAACTTTAGCTCTTCATGTGAACATCTCTTTTCAATGGAGATTATCGAGTGTTCATCTGCTCCAGGTAGAACAATGTTGACAGAACCAAGGTCAAATGCAGTTATGATATCCGGTGAGTGAGAGCAGACAAATAATTGGAATCGCTTGGAATCGGGATTTTGAAGTCGTCTTGCAATGAGGCGTTGGTAATACGGTTCGAGGTTATGCTCTGGTTCCTCAAATGCTAATATTAAGTTTTGGCTCTTATCTTCGGATATAATTCTAAAGATTGTCGAAATCAGGACGGCATCTTGCATTCCAGAACCTTGCATTTCGATAGGAATCTCTGTATCTGTATCGACTCCTCGTAGCACTAAGTTTAAACTCTGCAACACCTTTTGTTCACTGAGATTTAAAACATTAAGTCTCATAGCTTTTACGTTGTCCTCAATAAATTTAAGCTTCGCAATCTCAGATCTCAATTGTTCAAAGCTTCTTTTAAACTCAGGGTTTTCATTAAGTATTGGTTGTGATTCCTTCATCCTTTCCACCATTTGCGTAATACTAGAACTGAGGTTGTGCTTCCCTAGGAGCTTTGAAAACATAGAGTTCCGATAAAATGCTAATTCACGCAATGGATCTCTATTAGAGGGGATATATAAAAACCCTATTCTCTCCTTCTCATCCCTACTCACTGTTTTCTTATTAGACTCTGGCTTAGGATAAAATATTGTAGGAGTAAAGGTACTATCACATTCTAATTTTATTCTTAGTACCAATTTATTGTTATCCTTAAATGCCTCTTCAAAATCTTCATACGGCAGAAATCGCCCTTTGGGATCCATGACTTCAAGATGTTCATCAAAATAAGAAGCTATGTCTTTTTCTACTGCACCTATTTCCAGTATCAGTTCAATGACAATGGGCGTGTCAGTTTCTCTCTTGTGGAAATCAAACTCTGAAAATGACTCTCGGTACCAAGGAATATAGGGATTAAGACAGAAATCTAATGCTTTGAAGATTGTTGTCTTTCCAGAATTATTACCACCAATAATTAGATTGATATCATCAGGCTGGTACTCTAATTTCTTGATCGAACGAAAATTCTCAATGCTTATTCTAGCAATCTTCATCTTATGTTTCTCCTTTCGTTACCTTTATTTTCGAATTCTCGGATATCCAGCTATCAACGAGTTCCTTCTTGAACCTCCATTGTCCTGATACCTTGAATGATGGAATTCTTCTTTTTTGGGCAAGCCGATAGATAGTGGAGATACTGGTCTTAAGATATTTAGCACATTCCTGTATTGTCATTATTTCGGCTCCCTTCATTTTACTCCTCCTTATTACCTAAAAATCACAATTTTAGTTAATCCTAGCTAAATTATGATAAAATTGGCCAACAAAATCAAGAAAAATCTATTATGCATAGAATATGAGGTACTTAACCTATTTGACTGCCGAAGTCCATTACCTGAGGAAGCGCAAGAAAGGACATTGCGGAAGACCCGAAGGGCTGAATCCGAGCGACTGCGACTGCGAATGGGTGGGAAATTTCGGCTCGCTTTTGGGAAAGCAAGAACGTGAACAAGCCTGAGCGACTACCTTAACTATAAAAAAGAGCGGGGCGATGACATAGGTAGCCGAAGGCTAACAAGCCAAAAGGGACGGTTAGTCTAATTCAAATTGGTTTTGAGTAAGGTCTGTGTTTCTTTCTCTTTAGGGT
>JABXJU010000090.1 GCA_013375405.1 Candidatus Helarchaeota archaeon | reverse complement strand
TCCTTGACTGACTTAGCACAGTACTCCCGCGACTCCCCCGCGGAGGTCGAAGGATGCTACCAGGAACTCAAGTACTACCGTAAGATTTTTCTACCTCCCTGATCTATTTTTCTTTGAGTTTTTTGATTATAGCATAAAGGGATTTTACTATGAAGAGATCGAAAAAGGAAACGAATAACGTGATTAAATAAATCTAATAGGGATCGATTTTGAGGAATGATTTTAATCAAAATCTATATTAGATGGAGTTTATATAGTATTATGTAAACATATAAAAGATTGGATCCCAAGTCGTAAGGGGTTATTATGTTAGATCAAAATTTTATCGTTGATAATCTTCTACTTCTATATTTATTGAAGGAGCAAGAAGAATTTTCTCAAAAGAAATTAACCAAATTAATTTTTTTATCTGAATTAGAAATGGAAAAAAAGAATCTTTTTGGATTTGATTTTCATTTTGTACGATATAGATATGGTCCCTATTCATTTTCAGTTCCGGGAGTTAAGGATTTCTTAGTAGTGAATGAACTTATTGATACATTTATTTTAGATATAGGACCTTTTCAATCTCATAACTCTTCTATAAATAAACATGGCCAAGTTTTATTAGATGAATTTGAAGAACTATTTTCTCTCAATAGAAAGGTAGTAGATCAACTAGATCTTGTTTTAGATGAATTTGGTAATTTTTCAGGAAAAAGATTAGAAAATATTTGTTACCAGATTGAAATAAATGGCATAAAAATTCGAAATATCCTTCCAAATCAAACTATTTTAAATCCTAAACGAAATTTAGAAAAAAAAGAAAGATTTGAGATAGATAATGACTGGGTAAACACATTTCTTCTTTTAATGGATAAAAGAAATTACAGACAAATAAAACGTGCCATCAAATTAAATAGACAAACGATAGCTACCAAATATCCCTATTAAATATGTGATCATTTGGTCTATGAAATTCGTGAGAATAAGCAATTTAAAAAAGATCGTAAAAAATATTCATCAAATTTTAAGCAAATCAACGCTATTATCCAAGACTTAAAAGAGGATCCTTTCCGCTATGGAAGCCTTATGCAATCAAAAAGTCATAAAGGAATACGTCATGAACGAATCACTAAAAATTTAAGATTATATTTTAGTATTTGCGAAGAATGTAACGAATACAGAATAGATCCCACCCCATATTGTCATCTTTGTCCTCCTGAAATAGAAAATAAAGTTTTTTTACACACCATAGTAACTCATGGTAAACAAGATAAAATTAGAAGATGACAACCAAAAATTTTCCATTAATAACTGATATATAGGTGGACTATTTTTCGCCGTACCTCTCAGAGGTCGTCGTGCTCTATGTCGACGTCGATCTGTACTTCCTCCTCTGGAAGCTTTCAACCATTATTGGGATTCTGAGCATCATTTTGTGTACTGCGATAGCGATCACGCCTGACGGGACAAAAGTGATTTCAGGTAGTGAAGATAATTCCGTACAGGTCTGGGATTTTGAGAAGGGAACACTGCTCTCCGAAGTGAGCCATGGGTCCCATATCCGATCCATCGCGGTTTCCAACTCCTATGTGATTGCCGGGGACCTGTTGGGAGGCATCAAAGTGTGGGCGTTAGAAGAGTAAATAAAAAATATATTAATCCCCAATAATGATTATTGTTAATTTACGATTTGAGCGGCCCCCATCAACCTCGATGAAAAAAATGGATTGCCAAGTGCCAATTGCTATTCTATTATTTATAACTGGAACAGTCTTACACGGATTTAAAATCATTGATTTCAAGTGGGCGTCCCCATTTCCCCCATGTGCCCATCCTCTACTCGGTACTATACTGTCTAATAGCTTTTGAATATCCTTCTTCAATCGAGATTCCAATTCTGTAATCGCGATTATACCGGTAGCATGAGGTGCGAAAGCAACGCAAATTCCATTTTTTATGCCCGATTTTTTTACAATTGTGTTTAAATCACTTTCTAGATCCACATAATCATAGTCGTGTTTTGTACTAAAGGAAATTGTTTCTACATATGTTACCAAAAAATCAACTCCGTATTTATTATAATTTCTTTAGAAATATGCCCTTTGCGGTCTTATATAGAAACCGCGCGACCTCTTCATGGTTTTTCTGTTTAATATCTGCAATTTCTTTTACAACTTCTTCCATGAGGGCAGGTTCACCGATAAATCGGTGAGGTTTTTTATATTTTACTGGACCATCTGATTCGCTTAATAACTGCTCCATAGGTACCAATTCGACAACCGATCTCATTTTTTTTGAGTAAGTAACGGCTGGTGTCACCGAAAAATAAAAGCCTCGATTAATCCCGTCTTTAATTAATTTAGGAGAACCTGCAAACCAATGAACAACCACTGTTCTAAGATTATATTTAGTTAAAATAGCGAAAAGTTCTCCTTCTGCATCTTTTCCATGAAGATTTATTATACAATTATTGCGTTCAGCCAATTCCAAATAATGTTCAAAAACGAGTAGCTGCTGTTTCCAAGCCTCTACCGTCTTGTTAAAATAACGATCGAGCCCAATTTCTCCTATTACATGAATATTATTTTCTAGAATTAATTTATCGAGAGATTCAAATTTCTTTTCTAAATTTGAGAGATTTGGAGCCTCTATTGGATGAATTCCAAGAGCTGGAATAATTTCTGGGTACTCTTCCGCAAGTTTTAGAACACTCCAATTATCACGATAATACATGGAAACTGCTAAAATATAATTGACAGAATGTGCCCTTGCCTTGGAAATAACCGAAGGGATGTCTTTAAATAAAGTTAAGTGGCAGTGGGTATCAAAATACATAAGCCTCTACACACGCATAAATTAAAGCTTTTGTTTGAAAAGAGTATTTAACATGACTTCAATCCGCTGATCATTGTCCCCCTCCAAATGAACGACTGTGAGATTCCAATCCTTAATGATTTGTTTAATATATTCATCTATCTCAAATTGAAAATCCTTATCAGTCGCACGAAAACCATCATCTTCCATTTTTTTGTCAGGGATTGCCACATAAAATAAAAAATCATAGGTTTTTACCCAATGTAGGCACTTGGCCTTCATAACCTCTAAATTTTCTTCTGAAATTTGCTTGACATGGGAACGGGCTGCGCGATACGCATAAGCATAATTATCTACCACCGTTCGATCAGTTACAATCATGTTTGCTCCTCTAAATTTTGCCAGAATTTCGTCATTTATTTGTTTATTAAGAATCCAGTACTGCGCATCAAAATTTGTTCCCTCATTGAGAGAGAGCGCTGCAGGAATATGTCGTGCTACTTCGGCAACATAATCTACGTTATAATGTCTTGTCTTTAATTTTGAGCAGATCGTAAACACTAATGTAGTTTTCCCAGTATCATGAGACCCCATCAGTCCGATTTTTAATGTACGCCTCTTATCTTTAGCAAAATAATAATGCAACTTCTTTTGAATGACCTGCAGTTTTTTTGTCAAGCTCTACCCTGCCAAAAACATTTACAAAACATATTTAATAACTTTAAAAAAAATAATCACTAACTCTCTCTACATATCTCTTGTTTAAAAAATATATAATTATCCTTGATTTCATTTTGAATATAATTAAGAAAAGGAAAAAAGAAATTAATTAATTTCAACTTTTAGAATTTATTCTATCGTCTTAGATTTTCTATTTTCCTTTCTTATTTTATAAAAAGCTAAAGTCCTATGGAACATAACGGCAAAAGCGAATATTGAAAAACCGAATCCAATAAAAAATCCTGTTAAATCTGTAGTTAAAAACATTAATAATGTTCCAATGGAGAGAAACAATATACCTCCGCCAAAATTACTGAAGAATAATTTCCTTGATTCTGCCTGTTTAACCCACTTTTTAAAAATCTCGCTGTATTCTTTTTCTCCAACCGTTTGAGTCACCCATGCTTTCTCGATGTTATTGCTTGCTGCTAACGCACTTACGACAAAAAGAACAAGTGCAATATAGAAATCGATTGCGAAGAAGAAACATACTGCGATATTAAAAATAAGAATTCCTTTCCAACCTAACTTTTTCGCCAGTAAATTGGACTCCAACGCTAATGTTCGCGAGGCATAAAAAGTGCTTCCGATATCTAATGCACGACCAAGCCCTACGAGCCCTAAACTTAAAAAATATTCAAACCAATCCATTAAAGAACCTCTCCATAAAAAAGAAATTATATAGATGCAGAGGGTGGGATTATCGAACATCTAGGAATAGAAGTTTTTCGAACCCACGGAATCAGGCAAAAGGTACCTTGTGTACTTTTGTCTCCTTCGAGACTGGATCTTGAGTCCAGCACCGTTGGCCTGGCTTGGTTACCTCTGCTTGGTATCCTGCTTTTACAGAATTTTATTATCTCTTAATTTGGATATTGTTATATCAAATTAAGGTGTGTGAAAATTAAAAAGTTATGATTATTTTGTATGTAAGCAAGGGTGTGAAAAATTTGCCACAACCATTCAGGGACTTTTTTCAAAAGAATACCCCAAAAACTGTCTTAATTACTTCACATGAAAATGCGGATCCGGACGCTATATGTAGTGCGTTTGCAATTGATTCCCTCATTCATATTCTTTATCCTGAGGTAAAAACTGCCATTTCCCTCGATAAAATAAGTATTGTTTCTCAGAAAATTGTTAATCAATTTGATCTAGAAATCAAGCCGCTAGGTGCATTCCAGAGTGAGGCTATTATCATAGTAGATGCGAATAGTGTTGAGCAACTTGGAACTTTAAAAACCAGGATAAATTGGGAAAACCCAGTATTAATCATAGATCATCATGTTATCCATCCTAATACAAGAAAAATCACACCATTCATAATAATTAATGAAAACGCAGTTGCCACAACAGAATTGATTTTTGACATTTATCAAGGTCTAAATATTTTTCCTTCAAAAGACACTGCATGCTTACTATTTTTAGGGTTACTTTATGATTCCCGGCACCTAATCTTAGCAAATAATAAAACCATACGCGTTGTTAACAAGCTAATTGAGTTAGGAGCTAATTATTCAGATATGGTAGCACTTTTAGCTGTTTCAATGGCTAGACCTGAACGTATTGCGCGATTAAAAGCAGCTCAGCGACTAACCTTGCATGAATTCAATAAGTGGCTTGTTGCTATTTCTCATACAAGTGCATATGAAGCGAGTGCTTGTCGAGCTATTATCAGATTAGGTGCAGATATTGCTCTTGTTTATGGGGAAAATAAAGGTGAAATCCGAATTAGTGGACGATCGACATCTTCAGTGGCGAAGGAAACAAAACTGAACTTAGCAAAGGATATCATGGAAAAAATTGGGCCTATTATGCATGGTGAAGGCGGTGGCCATAACACTGCAGCTGGGTGCAATGGAAAAGATAATTTAGAAGGCGGTTTGGAATTAGCACTCGAATTACTCAAAAATAAATTATCGGGTATATTTTAATTACTCATTAATAGGTAACTACCTTTTTATTGGTAGTCTCATTCTCAAATTTAAATTAGTATCAAAGATTAAGAGGTTCTTTTGTGAATATCATCTCAATCTCAAATTTATCCTTTCAATATTCGAGAAATTCAGCCCCCACCTTACGCAATATTAATTTAGAAGTTGAAAAAGGCGATTTTATCTTATTATGCGGTCCAACTGGTTGTGGAAAAACGACCCTCTGTCGTTGTCTCACGGGGCTGATTCCTCACTTTCATAGTGGGAGTATTGTAGGGGAGGTCTTTATTGATGGCATAAACACAATGAAAGTTCCTGTTCATGAACTCGCGAAAAAAGTAGGGATAGTTCCACAAAACCCAGAGAATGCTTTGCTTTGTATGAATGTGGAACGCGAATTGGGTTTTGCGATGGAAAATTTAGGGTACGCCCCTGAAAAAATTAGAGCAAAAGTTGAAGAAATTATGGATCAATTTCAATTAAATTCTTTACGAATGAAAGCTCCCTATGAACTTTCTGGGGGGGAACAACAATGGGTTGCAATTGCTGCAATATTAACCTTAAATCCTGATATTATCATTCTAGATGAACCGACTTCCAATTTGGATCCCATTGCTGCAAAAAAGATTCTGGGATTATTAAAAAAGTTGAATTCTGATTATAATAAAACCATCATACTCATCGAGCATCGCTTGGAGTTAGTAGTACCCTTAATCAGTAGGATGCTTGTAATGGAAAAGGGGGAAATAATTTCAGATGGACTCCCTAAAACCGTGCTTGTTGATGAAAAACTCAAGCAAATTGGTATTGGGATTCCAAAGATTATTCAATTATATAAAATATTAGAAGAAGCGGGCCTTCATTTTGAGAAAATCCCACTTACGCCTATTGAACTGGCGCATATAATACAAAGCATGAAATGAAAATAAACGATATGGTGATTGAAAATAATTCACTGTCAAAATCTTTGGTTCTCTTACGATGGATTAACAGATGTCCTAAAAGATATTAATATAAAAATTAGGGATGGTGAATTTTTAGGGTTAATGGGCGAAAATGGCGCAGGAAAAACAACCTTAGTTAAATTAATTAATGGCCTTCTTAAGTCATCTAGAGGAGAAATTTTTGTTAATACTAAAAATGTTATTACTCTATCTGTTGCCGAATTAGCTCATATTATTGGGTTTGTTTTTCAAAATTCTGACCATCAAATCTTCAGCAGAACGGTGGAGGAAGAGGTAGGATTCATTTTAAAGAACTTTGGATATGAAGAACCAGAAATTAAAGATCAAGTACAAAAAATTCTAAATGACTTTAATTTAGAGCAATATAAAGATCAATCTCCATTTTTACTCAGCGGAGGCGAACGAAAAAAAGTTGCCCTAGCTTCCATTCTATGTGCTGAACCAGAAATTTTGATTTTTGATGAGCCCACGATCGGGCAAGATGCAAATGAAAAACGGAAATTGATGAAATTGCTTCATGAGCTGAATAAGAATGGAGTCACAATTATCATCATCACACATGATATAGAGTTTACTGCAGAATATATCCCGCGTTGTATGTTATTGAGCAAAGGAGTAATTATCGCCGATGGTCCAACAAAATATCTTCTGGCGAATGAAAATATATTAAGAGAAGCCTCTTTAATTGAACCCCAACTAGCCCAATTGGGCGATTTACTCCAATTTAGAAATGAAGTACTCACCCTTGAAGAAATTAAAAATAAAATCCTCGAATTTATTCAGAGATGAAGAACTAATGGCTATAAATTTTCTCGAATCTTTTAAATTTAAAATGAAAAATACTGTAATCCATAATTTAGACCCACGTACAAAGTTATATTTCGCTGTTATTATCACGATAATCTCCTTACTTTTTAATGAGATCATACCCCTCCTTTTCTTATTTCTATCTCTTATCCCCTTATTCATTGCGGGTAAAATAGTGACGCAATGGCTTAATACTCTTAGAGGACTAATTTTTCTAGCCATTTTTATCATTGTCATTGACACTCTTTTTATTTCATTTAATCTTGGGGTAGCCATGAGCATCAGGTTATTGGGCTTAATTTCAGCGTTTTCGCTCTTCTTTTTAACAGTACATCCGGATGATCTCTCCCAAGCTTTGATCCAGATGAGAGTTCCCTTTTCATTTGCATTTGCCCTTTCATTAGCCATTAGATTCGTTCCTACCCTAGGGCGCGAAGCGCAGAATGTCCGAGAAGCACAAATGGTTCGCGGTTTGGAGTTGCAAAAGGGAAATATAATCAGAAAAGTAAAAAATTTTATTCCACTTATTATCCCATTAATAATTCTCTCTATACAAAGAGCCATGGCGGTGGCAGAGAGCCTAGAATCTCGCGGGTTTGGGGCAGTTAAAAAAAGAACATATCTCTATCCATTAAAAATGAAAATAAAAGACTATATTTTTATTGCTTTTTTGACTTCTTTACTAATTTTTATAATAATAGTCTTAATTTTAGGTGCATTACCTAGTTGGATGCAAATTGGCATCCCCTTTTAGTCTAACCATTTATCTGGGATGCATTATTTATTTCTTATAAAATAAACCACAATGACAATGCCCCATTGCATCAATTTCTTTCTGAGAATCTTTGCAAGGACAAATTATATCTTTATCCACTTCGGGATCCCCTGTAACAAGTTTACATGGACAATAATATCTTCCTTTTATCTCCTTATTTTTGTTGAGACCATCGATAATTTCCTGTGCAGCTTTTCTATCTGGATTAACTTTCCACCCTTTCTTATTGGCTATTTTTTCAGCCGTTTCCAAAGTCCTACCCATTATTATCAATCCTATAAAATTTTAATTTTGATATAATTATATCGGCAATATTATAAACTTGGTCATCTAATCAATTGAAAAAGGAAAGTAATGGAAGATAGATAATATGAAGAAAAAGTTTGAATCCGAAATACGTATCTTGATTGATGATATGGGCGAATTCCTTAAAAAAATGGAAAGCTTCAATTCCAAAGTAATTTATTATTATAAATTTAATGATCACATCTACCTTCCTAAAAATCCGAGTTCAAACTGGGACCCCAATAGAAAAACCATGCGAATACGCGAACATCTATTACCAGATAAAGTTTCCCGAATTTTATTTACAGAAAATGATATAATCTCTGGTAAAACTTTTCAATTTAAACAATCTAAATTTCCCGAAGGGAAAATTGAACTCTATAAGGGGGATAAAAAATCAGCTGAAATACTTCTTCTCTCGTGGGATTTTCAACCCCATTTTACAATTAAAAAAACTAGCGGGAAATTATTTGAAATATTACGCCCTCTAAAATTTATAGTCGCTCTAGAACAGATAGATCAACTTGGTTACTCTGCAGAAATTGAACTATGGGGTGAAGATTTAACAAAAATAGAAAATACTTTTCTAGAAATTATTTCACTTCTAGATATTCCTATGGAAAACGTTACATCCAACACCCTCCCTTATATAGTAGCAGAACATCTTGATTTATTAAAATTTGATTAAAAACCGGTCAAAAATCTTCAATTTGAATAATTTTATGCCGAGATTTATGCCCCTTAAGAATCGTTATTTTAGATTTCTTAATTTTAAAAAATTTTGCTAATTCTTCAATAATTTCCTTATTTGCTTTCCCTTTTTCTGGTTTTGATGAGATAGCGATCTCATAGGTTTTAGGATCTAGTTGTTTTATATTGACCTGTTTTGAATGCGGTTTTACAATTAGAGTAATTAACTTATTTACCAAGATTTTCACTGAAGTTCTTCATCAAAACTATCTTCTTCCTCCTCTTCCTCCTCATCTAAGGTATCTAAGTAAGAAAGATCTACCTCAGTCACTTTTGAATTGGGAACTTGTTGAGGCATAATGGGATTAAAAAAGGGGATCATCTCATCTTCTACTCCCATTTTAGCAAGCAATTTTCTCAATTCTTCTGGATCTTCAGGTAATTCTCTTAACTTTTCTATTTCTTGGAGCCCTCGCCTCATTTGGAGAAACGAAACTGGTAATAAAACAATCGCTTTAATAATTTGAAAAAATCTCTTAATTGGGTTGGTCATAATTTATACTCCTATTAGAAACTGTAAATAGTTACGTTAAAAGCTTTTCTCTAGTTAAAGCTCGACGCTTTCTAACTCCTTTACTAATGAAGAAATATCCACTTCTGAAATGAGTTTATTTGTAATAATAATATGTTTATCTTCTTGAGAAATATACCCATTTTCTTCTAATTCTTTTAAATGCTTTGTAACATTTAAACCACGCAATTTTTTTAGCAGAGAGAGGGTAATAGGTTCTTCTTTAATAGTATTTAATACTATACAAGCGAGTGTGGCCCTTGCAGCTTTTGATAAAATTGGCGTTAGGACCCGTTTCTCTTCTAAGGAGGTGATAAGTTCATGTGGAATCACAATTTGATATCTTTTAGAGGTGGCGATAAATTTTACTTGAATTGGCGTATTTTGAAATGATTCTTCGAGGGTGGAAAGAAGATAGAAAGCATATTCCATATCTTTTTTTCCTGTAATACTATAAATATCACTCATTGAAACCCCCTCAGGACCTCTAAGAAGCATAAGGGCTTGTAATAATTCTAAATGATTCAATTTTTCCCCCCTTCATAAATAATTATAATTTTGCCCGTGGGAAAATCTTCCTGATATAATTTAATCTTCCTCTCATGGGCAAGATGGAGTAGAATATTCAAAATCCTTGTTACTTCCTCCCATGTCTTTTCTTTTAACAATTTTGGTAATTCAATCGAAGATTTCTTCAATAATCTTATTTTATGAAGGAGTTTTTCTTTATCTTCTTCGATGGAAATTGGCTCAATTTCAACGGGATCATAGGACATCCGGTTTGGTTCCGAATCATAAGCACGTTTCTTTTTCCGATGAATCATTAATTCAACATACGCTTTCGTAATATTAGACGGTAAAAGAGGTCTTGCTAAAGGGCTGATAGATTTCGATAAACTTAATGCAGTGGAAAGGACTGTTTCTTTTGAATCTAAGGGAAGTGGTTTCTTGAATCCTTTCCTCTGTAAAGTTTTATCCAATAAAGTTTGAACCTTTAAATCTAGAAGGTTTGTTGCAGAATAAACTGCTTTAATTAATTTATAATCATATCGTCCTTCATTTATTGTGGCACGTAATGGATGAAAAAAAAGATTAATTAAATCTAAATCTTCTAATTTGCTTGTTTTAGTTAAAGCTTCCTGATATAAGTCTAAAATTTTATTAATTCCATTATGGTTCGAATTTGAGTCCTCTTCAGCCATTTAAGCCCCCTCGATTGATGCAAAATCCTCCGCTTGTTGACAAACAATTTCCGTTTTTCCATTTTCTAACCAAACACCATATATTCTATCTGCATACGTACTCAATGCATTCAGGCGGGGAGTTATGACTATATATTGACTATTTTCTGATAAATCCTTTAACAAACGTCCTAAAGCTTCACAGTGCGAATCGTCTAAATATGAATCAATCTCATCAAGAAAATAGATTAGAGCAGTTTGATATCTCTGGATTGCGAATATAAATGCTAATGCCACCATGCTTTTTTCGCCACCAGATAAGGTACCAATGTAATCGACTGTTCCACTTCCTACATCTACCTTAATATCAACTCCACTTTCTAACGGATTGCTTTTATCAATTAGGACAAGCGATGCATGTCCTTTTCCATACAATTTGACAAAAATTTCATTCAAATATTTGTTTATTTCAGAAATCGTTTTAAGAAATTTCAATTTCTTCTGTGTTAGAAGATCACTTTTTGTTTCCAATGCCGCCTCTAATTCCTTTTCATAAACTCCTTTTTTGCTCACTAATTCAGTGAGTCTCGTATTTTCGGCCTCAAATTTTTCTGGAGCTCGATGATCAATAAGTCCTAAGGAACTCATTTCTATTTCTAGACGATTGATTTCCTGATTAATATATTCTAAATTAATTTCAAAATCTTCTGTTATTTCAAAACCCAAATCCAGAATTTGCTTCTCTATTTCTTGAATCCGTAATTCAATTCGTATCTTTTTAGTTTGTAATTCTTCAGCGATGAACTTTTTGAAATTTTCAATTTCCCCTTCATTTTTATTAATTTTTTCAATCAATTCATTGTGCTTTTCTTGTAATTCCTTCTGTAATGCTTCAATGCCTGTTATATTTTCTAAAATTGAATTTAACTGTGCATGTTCCGATTCAATTTTATTAAAAATGTCTTTCTTTTTCGTTAATAATTTCTCCCGTTCATTCAATAACTCCTCATTAATCCGGTTATTAATGTCCTCTATACGGGATGTTTTTATTGAAATACTCGACTCAATCTGATTAATCTGTGAATCAAATAACTCCCTGTCTTTTTGAAATTTACGTTGTTGCTCTCTTAATTTTAGGATTTCTCGCCTATTTTTATTAATTAGTTGTTCTGTCTTCCCCAATTCTGTTTCTGCAATTTCCTTTTCGATTTCTTCTTTCTGTTTATTTAAAGCATCTAATTCCTCTAACACTTTTGACAAACTGATATGAGCGTTTTGTTCTCCAGCTTTGGTATCCATTAATTCTGTTTTTATTTTTCCTAATTCATTTTGCCATTTTTTAATGTCAAATTCCAAGTCCTTTATTTTCTTTTGTAATTCGAGAATACGGCCCTTTGTGATACTATTTAAATCTACTAATTCTTCCAATCTAATTTGTTTAGTTTGATTTTGCTTCCCTAATTTTTCTTGTTCAGATTTTAAACTTTTGGAAAATTGGTGAATTTTATCTAATTCTGCCTTTTTTTCGTTAATTTTCTTTCTATAGAATTCTTTTATAAGAAGGAAACGCGGTTCAAATTTTCCTCGTGTAGTTACCCACCCTCCGGGTTCAACTAAATCCCCTTCAAGTGTAACTGCACGATATGAACGATACTTCTTTGCAGTATCCAGATCTCGAACAAGAAGTGTATTTTTAAAAATATTGGCCATAACTCGTTGATATTTATCTCGATCAAATTTGATTAAATCAATAATCTTTCCAATAACTTTTGGATCATTTGGAGTAGATTTTAGATGCCAGTCTTGTAAAGTATCTAAGGGATAAAAAGTAATTTTTCCAACCTTTATTTTTTTAACATAATTAATAATTTGTTTCGTAATTTCAAAATTTCTCGTAACTATATTCTGTAATTTGAAGCCGCCTACTGCTTCAATGGCTATAGCATATTCAGATTGGATATCCTCAATTAATTCTATAATGGTACCTATTACGCCCCTTAATACTTTCTTATCTCGTCCTTCTAAGACTTTTTGAACAGCATAACTATAATTAGGTTTAGTTTCCTGTAATAATTGTTGATAATGTGAGATTTCTTTTTGTAATTCCACTTTTTTTAATTCTAATTCTTGAAACCCTAAACGTTGTTTATCTATTAATTGTTGGTTTAATACAAGTTCTCGCTTTAATTTCTCAATTTTTTGCTTATTAACCTTAATTTGCCCTTCGAGTCGTCTTAATTCTCTTGTTGTCTTTCCAAGATTTGAAGTTTGGTCCTGCTTGATTTCTTCAAATTCTTCCATCTTTTCTTCTAAATTCATTCTTTTTTGTCGTAATTCCCGTATTTGAAGATCAATTTGCCGTAAAATCTTATCTTTTTCATTTATTTCTGTAAATAATGATGTTCTTTTCAAATCTAATTCATTAACTTTCTCTTTCAATCGAGGGAGCGTTAATTCCAAGCTTTTATTCTGATATTGAAATTCTTTAATTTCATTTAGGATTTGACCTTCTTTCTCTATTGATTTTTTCACCCGTTGGAGAAGCTTTTGTTTATCTTGATTCAAGTTTCGAATATCTTGTTTCATTTTCTCAATTCGTTCTTCTAAAGATTGGGTAAACGCTTCTAATTCCTCAACTCTCTGATCCATTTCTTCTATCTGTTTTAAATCCATTTCATAACGAATTGAAATTTCAGTTTTTTTCTTCTCAAATTCTCGCTTTTGCTGCTCTAGATCTGCAAAGCGCTGATTAATTTGCGCAATCTCCAGTTTTAAATTGGAAATTTGTGTTTGAATCCTTGTAATATTTTCTTTTTTACTTATTATTTGATCTTCTAATTCATTTAATTTTGTGATAAGCTCTAACTTGGTTGAATATATTTTAATAGCTTTGAATTTATTTAATTCATTCTCTAATTTTCGATAATTAAGTGCCCTATTTTTTTCTTTCTCTAAATCCTTTAAACGCCTTTGAGCCTCTTTTAATAATAATCCTATATGCTTTAAAGTTTCTCTTGCGTTTATGATTTTTGCTGTGCTTTCTGATATTAAAGGATCCAACTGAGCTAGTCCAGCCACCTTTTCTATCAGTTTACGACGACTTTCTGGCGTTTCATACATCCTTGAAGTTATTTCTCCTTGTTTAACTATGTTATAATCCATAACTGGAATAAATTTTAAAATTTCACTTAAATTCGTTTCTTTCCCATTTAACTTATAAACTGAATAAGCCTTTCCGCTTGCTGGAATACGGAGCTGTCTCGAAACAATTATTTCTTCGGATTCATTTTCCCCTTTTAAATTGTTATCCATAGAAAAAACTAAATTAACTTCTGCAAAATCTGCTAATAATTTATTCGTACTAAAATCTTTGCTAATAACCTCTACAACTGTCTTTTTAAGTCGTTCATCATGTCGTCCTAAAACAAATAGTATTGCATCTAATGTATTACTCTTTCCTGAACCATTTGGACCGGATAATATAGTATATCCTTTTGAAAAAATTAATTCTTTTGATCCATTGAAAGTTTTGAAGTTGCTTATTACTAATTTTTTCAAATACACTCTCTAATTCGCCTTTATATCATCTCATTTATATGGCAAGTGCTAATTCTGCCAAAATTTCTTCAAGTGTTGTTTTATCAAAAATTACATAATATTGGTCTCCAATTTTTGGGAATAACAATTTATATGGCATTTTCTTCAAAATTTTCAACACATTTTCTTCTGTTAGTCCCGTAACTTGCGCAATTTCTTTTATTTTAAGAGTTTTTTTGGTCGCTTCATAATGATTAAAAAGACGATTTATAAAATTGTAATTATCTGTAAGGGCTAAACGAAGGGCATGTTTCATCATTCGTGTTGAATTAGCTAATAACATCTTAACATTCGATATTTCATCCTCAAGATGTTGTATTTTCACTTTAGAATCGGAATCTCCTTTCAATCCTAATGCATCTTCAGAAGATTTTTGTAATTCCTTCCGGCTCTTTATTACTTGAATTGCATCATCCAAATTTTTTTCATTAAGTAATGTCTTGCCTTCAACGAATGCCTGTAATTTTGCAATATTCATGACCTCCTTAAAATCGTTTCCCGAAAAACCCTCCGTCATTACAGGTTCAGCTAGTTTACTGCTGATTTCATCCATATCCAGATCCATCTCTAAATTAATTTCATTAAACATTTTCCTTAAAATCAATGCCCTGGAAATTTGATCTGGAAATTTGATTTCAACTTTTTCATTAAATTGATCTAAAAGATGCTTTTCTAATGGTTCAATGCCATTCAAAATGGCTATTACTAGAATTTTATCTTTTGTTAAATGAATTCTACCCATTTCCAAGATTAAAGTTTCTATAAATGGTAAATATAAGGAATTATCTTGAATCTTTTGAATCATTTCAAAATTATCCATAAGCAATACACAGGGTTTGAATTCTTCTTTATCTTTTAAGTTGTAAAATAAACTATTCAGGCTTTCAACTTGTTTTGGTGGTCTTAAGGAAATAATTAACGGGAGATTCAATTCAACAATTTTTACCTTTTGATCTTTTGCAATAGCTCGAAGTAGAGAGCTCTTTCCCGTTCCCGAAGGACCATACAGCAAGATTTTCGCATCAATATCTAGTACTGGCTTTGGTAAGTTTAAAATTTTAAAAAAATTGAGGATCTTATTCTTTTCAGATTCATAAGCCACGATATCTGCTAAATTTTCTTTAATCCTCGTATCCGTATATTCCCAATATAACATCTCTAATTCTAGAGCTCCCTCCCCAAGACTCTTTTGTAACTCAATTATACTATCCTTCAGAGTCTTCGTCATTCTTTTTATTTCAATAATATCTTCCATACTCTTAGATTGGGGTAAAAAATCTGCATTTACAATATTCTTCGTCATTCTTTCGAGGTTAGTTATTACATCATCGAGTTTCATAACATTAGTATTTATTTCTTCAATCTGATCCGAATTAGTTGCCAACTTATTTTTTAAGTTATTGATTTTTTTATTGGTATCACTCAGATTTTGTTCAATATACTCAGAAGCTTCAATAGTCGCACCTGAATATTTCATTCTATTATTGAAATCTTTTGATATTGCGTTAATCCTACCAACAATTAAATTAAGTGCTTCCATAAGACTCTCTACTGTTGGAACGTCTCCATGGGGCGTCGTAATACGCTTTATCGCAAATTCTTCCTTTTCTGAATCTTTATCAGACATAAATATTCCCATTTAAATTAGTAAATCCTAACTTTTTAATTCACGCATAAAGTTTGTATGACCTCGTAATTCGAGGAGTATTCAATTTTTTTTCTTATCTCTGAACACCAAAAATTTGAATAATTAAACCCCTATAAAACTATAAGTAACATGCTGCTATTTAACCGTGTATTACTGTGGTGGTTTTCTTTTTGGTCTCTTTTTACGAGCTCTCAAATTCACACTGTATCGAGCTAAGGCTGTATAATACC
>JABXJU010000363.1 GCA_013375405.1 Candidatus Helarchaeota archaeon | reverse complement strand
GTAGCTCTGGGAACGAGGGGTATTTAACAACTGCACATATAGCTAATAATGGCGATATTTACTAGATTTGCCCAGGATATTTACATTTTGACATTTTTGCACGATGATTATTTATATTGATAGCGACAAACATTATCACGGCACGGTAAAAATGTATGTAGACTTTGGATTTGAATATATTGCAAAAGAAATAGCTGTATTATTGAAGGAAATTGAGGAGGAAGAAAGAAATACGACAATTATCAATAAAAGATGAGGAAGAAATTTATGAAATTATTACGAGAACTCATCAAAATATTCAGCTTCGATAACGATGAGGATTATTCAGATATTGATCCATAGGATACAGAGTTTTGGTTTTGGTATTGAAATTGTTTAAACGTCCTATAGAATATTAGCTTTTTTAACGTAAACTCCTATGTTACAGGGGAAAAGTGGGGGAATAAGGATATGTTTTCATTTTGACATTTTGACACAATAAATATATATAGAATTAGCAACAGTATAACTTATTAGAGAGGAGAAGACGGGACATGTATTCTAATGATTTTATAACACCTCGAAAAAATAATTCAGAAGTTGTTAAACATGTGTTGGATACATTGATTAATACAACTAGGCGAAAGAGGGGCGAAGGATATGCTGTCTCAAAGATGAGTTCTTTGCTTAAAGAACTTGAGGCAGAGTATGGTTTTTTACAGTATGTAGAGATACGGGATACACGTCTTTTAGAAGGAGAAGAGAGGGTAAATGTCATGCCGGATATAAATGCTGTTTTGCCGACCGAGGTGGGAAAAGCACTTCATATAATTATCTCCAAATTGAGCCTTTCCCTTGAGGATAAAGGCGGTTATTTTTTAATTAGAGAGTTTCAGAAAAGAGTTGGAAATGAATATACTTCAACTATTAAGGCTATTGGTATAGACACTGAACTTTTGCTGTTGGAACATAAACTAGCAAAATATCGTTTTAAGTTTTAAAAAGTAAATAGTAAGGATATCTTATTAACCAAAACAACTATAACACTGAATGGGGGTCATCTGGAATTGAATTCTTTTAATGGATTAATTCCTCCCACCTTTGACCCCTTTTACAATATATTTATAAACTGTAACCTTATTTTAATATTGAAAGGGGAGTATACATTTTGAATTGAGGCTTCAGCAAATTCCTCCCTCTTCAAATCTCCCCTTTCACAATATCCCATCTGTAGAGTATTTTTAAAAAAGAAGTAAGCATAATTGTTACAGATTTTGCAATAAATATTTTTCACTTTCCAACAGTTAATTTTATATATGTTTTACTGATTATAAAAATATAAGGAGGCGAAAAATGAAAAAGAAAATAATAAGTATTTTTGTAAGTATGCTGTTATGTGTTACTATTTCTTCAGTAACAGGTGCTATGAATATAGAAAAAGATAATAATTTATCTTTAATACCTAAACCAGCTTCTACCGGCATATTTTGGGAAGATAACTTTGATAATTATTCTCTGGGTCCTTTGCATGGTCAAGGTGGATGGGAAGCATGGGACGACAACCCTGCAACAACCGGATATGTGACGGATAACCAATCCCGCAGCCCTTCTAACTCGGTGGAGATTGCATGGTTTTCGGGTGTGTCCGCAGATATAGTGCAACAGTTCTCTGGGGTGAGCTCAGGTAACTGGAGTATTACAGCTTGGCAGTACGTCCCCGGTGACATGGAGGGCGAATCGTGGTTTATTCTGCTAAACACCTACAATCACGGTGGTCCATACCACTGGTCAACCCAGCTCGCAGTTAGCGCCACAAGTGGTCTCATATGGGACTATGACAACCCAGACGATTCGTTACTGCTTATAACAGACGATTGGGTTGAGATACGTGTTGAGATAGATTTTGAAGCAGACATTCAAACGGCTTACTATGACGGTGAATTTCTGCTTGAGAAAAGTTGGACCGCAGGACACGAACCCGGGGGTGCGAAAAACCTCGCATGTGTCGATCTATGGGCTCATACAAGTCCGTCAACCTCTATATACTATGATGATTTTGTCCTTGAGGGAGAAGTTGGTGATGATCCTGTTTTACTCTGTGAGGGTGACCTTCACTTTGGAAATGTATCAGCAGGTGCAACATTAGAGGGTAGTTTTACTGTTGAAAACGTTGGTGGTGGATTACTAGATTGGGAGATTACGGATGAGCCAAATTGGGGAACCTGGACATTTGACCCTGAATCCGGTGACGATTTACCACCTGGACCTCCAGTGACGGTACAAGTAACCGTTGTTGCACCAAAAGAAAAAGACGATTGGACTTCAACAATAAAAGTAGAAAATATGGAAAACCCTGATAACACCTGCCTAATTGATGTATCAATGACAACACCGATGAGCCAGCCATCTTTATTTCTACAATTTCTTGAGAGACTCATTCAGCGATTTCCAGTGTTAGAAATGATATTCTCACATCTGCTAGGGTAAAACATACAGTAAATCATCCACCCCTCTTTTTCTTTTTTAATATTTTTTATAGAGATGAATTAGTACATAAGTCGGGTAATTTGTACGAAAATTAAATAAAAAACAGT
>JABXJU010000362.1 GCA_013375405.1 Candidatus Helarchaeota archaeon | reverse complement strand
TACCATCATAATAAAGGAACCCTTCAAGATCAGAAGAAGTGAAACAGACATCCTGTACAAATTCAGCAAAATATACCTGTGGATCTAAAGAACTATTAAAAATATCATCATTATCAGCATCAAAAAGATAGCTAAATTGATATTTAACAAAGAATCTGTCATTATTCTCAACTTTTTCTAAAAATCCTCCCATAAATCCTATATCATCTTGAGTATCGCCAAAAATATCACCTACATATACAGTTCCGTTTTCGGGCATTGAAATGGGTGTAATTAATTCTTTATTGATCATAGTTACTTTTGCTCTCACATCACAGTTGGTTATCTCGATATAAGCATTTAAATCAAAGATGGTGCCAAATAGATAACTAATTAAGCCTCTAAGTTCCCACTCATAATCGAGTATGAAATCAACAAAATACTTACCATGCCTATATCTAATATAGTTATAAACATTTTCTTGGTTGGTATTCCTAAGATAAAATTTATTGTTGGCTTGATTAACTTCTTGCCTATTACCAAACTTATCAAGCACATATAAGGTAACATTATTCGAATAAAGGGTAGAATTATAAAATACCTCGTCGACAACCGCCCCCTCAACAGGAGAATCGGCGACAGAAATGCCATAATTCCAATCGAGATCAAAACTTAATTCATTTACATGACTTATAATTCCATTCTCTCCTTCGGGAAGAATAACATCGGTAATATCTGCTGAAAATTCTAATTGAGGATTAAGCGAGATCACACTTTTGATTGGATTATAATAGATTTGAACCGTTAGTTCTTCCATATCAAAAAATGTCTTCGTGGAAATATCATCGCCAAAATAATTCTTATCGATCTTAAATCTATATTTTAATTGATATAATAAGTCATTATCAGGAAGACCATCGAATCTTAAAAAGTCTAATACATACCTATCCATGAAATATCCGAATGTGCTTGCATCATTATCATTAAGATCATAGACCACATAATTAGTACTATTCCATGTATTCGAGACAAAATCATAGAGTTGAATCTCAATGAGATTCACATCCTTAATTAACTTACTGCTTAATTGCTTATACATATCTTCCTCATCAGTCGTGCCAAAGAACCATGACTGAATCTGTGGAATCTCAGCATATTTAACGATAAATGCTACGGATTCAATTCTCTGAGCAGCAGAAATTGAGAAGTTATGAGTATAGGGTTGGGTGTCTACATACTCATCTTTCTCCCAACTATTGTATATATAAGAAATGTCAACATTTAAGGTGGAATCACGAGATATTGAAGGATCATGATCATGAGCAACAGCAGAATCAATATAAATCTCATCGCCCACATGATGATATAGATCTCTGGATAAAATTGACTTATTTTGGTCGTTAAGATCATCAATATATTTTACCCTATCAACTGTAAATGGAATATCATTACTTACTTCTATAATCTTAAATACATAATAGGGGGCATCACCTTTATCACCGATATATATCAGAGGAATATTGGTTGTCTGAGCCTCTACAAGAGAAGGAGCATTATTAAATTTAAGATCCGCATAAAACTCATCATAATTTTCTTCAGTCTCGAAAATTAAATCATTAATCTTATCAGTAGATTCCGAATAAAGATAAATTCTATCTATTAGAAGCGAGACGGGCGTGGAACTCTCATTTTGCATAATTCTAAAGGAAATGCGGGAATCAAGCAAAGTAGGCGAAAATTGAGCCTCAAATGTGGTCTGTGTGCTAGAATCCAAAGTACAAAGTAAATGTTCCCCAATATCATCCCTATAAAAGAGATAGAAATTAGCCTCAGCAGAATAGGTTATACCGATATGATACTTTTCAATCCCTGTCCTTTCCTCCTCAGAATAGCTAGTCGGCTCAATCCGTGAGGTATCAATACTTAATTCAAAGGGCTGATACAATTCAGTGGTTGCATAAAATCCTAATAGCACCTTATTATCTTGGCTAAAGTAAGCAGTATTTAAATTAAAGGAATGTTCAATAAAGTCTGACGAACCACCACTCTTTATGACTTCCCAAATCTCAGTTACATAATTCCAAACTTTAAATTCAAGGACTTGAGAAGTGTCTAGCTTATAAGAAAAATAAAGCGTCTTATAATTCGTAGATTCATTAACATAAATTTCTGAGGTGAAATCTAACGTGTGATTTTCGAAATAAATCTTAAATTGATCTAATTGCAGCTCAAAATCATCATAACCTGAAGGCGTGGTAGTGTATGCACTCATTCTTAAAAGTACTTTATAATTAGAATCATAATGAGAAGTGCTCAATAAATAATCCTTAGCTTCAAAACCTTCATCATAAAGAGAAGTATCAATCGTATTCCAAGTTTTTGAATCATAATTAAATATTTCGAAACCCAAATTTAAGTTTTGACTAATGGTTGCTTTATAGGAATAATAAAGTTTTATATCCTCAGAAAACTTAGCTTCAGAATTTAAATTAATCTGTGATGCAAACTCAAGCTCTCGTTTACCTCCCACTGTATACGTAATTGTTGCATAAACCTGATCTACTGTAACTTCTCCTTGTAAAAATTCATTATAAGCAATTA
>JABXJU010000361.1 GCA_013375405.1 Candidatus Helarchaeota archaeon | reverse complement strand
CGCAGGTTAATTCAAAAGCTCTCCAAGATTAATTGGGAGCTTCTTAAACTGGAGAGTAAAGAATAAGTTGGATTATTATTGTCCTCCTTACAATTTTGACTGCCGGCATAAAAACGAATGCCCACACCTGATGGGGTTGTCAACTCACTGGGTATTTTCTGAATATTGCAGGTCTTACGAACAATATCAGGAATTTTTGCATATTAAACACCGATTTTCACAGAAAGTTAAATCGACATAATTATCCCCTAATATTTGAATACTAAAACCACTTCCGACTGATCTGCTTTTTCGACCCGAACAGATATCGCACCTTCACACACATAGTAAAACCTATTGATTATACATTGATTATGAATTGTGCATACCCCTTACCTCTCCAAGTTTTATTATTTTTGTTCATTAGATTCCCAGGGTAATAATAAATTTTTTTAGGGTAGCTTTTTGTCGAATAAAATACTTGCATGACGATTATAAATATGCTAATAAGTATTAGTTTCTATTATTATAGGTCACTTTACTCCTTGAATACAGGCTATTTGAGCATTTATGTTCCCTATAGTTAAAACATAGCATTGGAATCACAGATGACTAATCGACATAATAAAACCCTAATCAACATGGCTGGCTATTTCAAAAAGCCTGCCTCTCCAAAACAAAAACAGTATGAGGCAATCCGAGCCATCGTTATTGATGGGAAGCCAATAGAAGTTGCTGCTAAACGATACGGATACAAGGCTGGCACTATCTATTCCTTGCTCAGAGATGCCAGGGCTGGGAAAATTGAACTTTTCCCGGCTGTTAAAAAGGGGCCTCGACAAAAACGAACAAATCCCGATATCCAAGATAAAATCATTGAGTATAGGAAAATGAGATTATCTACTCCCGACATTCAAGATCGTCTTGCCGAAGAAACTATCAGAATTTCTTCAAGGACAGTTGAGCGCATCCTTAAAGACGCAGGCTTTAGAAAATTACAACGCAGAACAAATAAAGAATTAGGCAAAACCATAAAAAATAAGATTATACCGGAACGATCTGAGCATCTTGATTTTTCAGAACTCGAACCTTTTAGTGTTGATTGTCCCGCAGTAGGTAGTTTCTTTTTTATTCCCTACATTTTAGAATCAGGAATTATCGATATTATGAAAGAATGCGAATTGCCTGACTCAAGTGATATAGGCTCAACTCAGGCATGCCTTTCCATGTTGCTTCTAAAACTAATAGGCCGCAAAAGACTGAGCCATGTTGGCACTTATGATCGAGAACCCGGCCTTGGGATTTTTGCTGGTTTAAATGTACTCCCTAAGCCAACCTATATGAATACTTATTCATGCCGTTGCTCAGAAACACAGCTAATGAATTTACAGAGCAAAATCATTACCAGATTAAAAAAGAACTATCCCGACTTTTACTGTAGTGATTATATCAATTTGGACTTTCATTCGATTCCACATTACGGCGACAAATCAGAGATGGAAAAAGTTTGGTGTGGCGCAAGAGGTAAAACAATGAAGGGTGCAAATACAGTTTTTGTTCAAGACGGCCAGAGCAATACAATTTTATATACCAGGGCTGATATACTGCGCAATGAAGAGGCAGAGGAAGTTAAAAAATTTGTTACTTACTGGAAAAAAATAAATGGAAAAGTAGATGAAACTCTTGTTTTTGATTGCAAGTTCACAGCCTACAGAGTTCTTGATGAGCTTGAAGACGATAAAATAAAATTTATAACTCTTCGAAAACGGTATGCCAAACTTATAAAAAAAACACTATATCTTCCACCAAAGGAATGGGATAAAGTTTATATATCAATCCCGAAACGTAAATATAAACATGTGTCTGTCCATGAAAGTGAAGTTACACTAAAAAATTGTAGGAACACATTTCGTCAAATTGCAATCAAAGATCATGGTCGAAGCACCCCTACATTTATAATAACCAACAACAATGAACTGTCCGTGAAGGATATTCTGGAGGTTTACGCTAAGCGCTGGCGCATAGAAAATAAACTTGCGGAACTTGTTGCATTTTTTAACCTTAATGCCCTTTCTTCACCGATTATGATTCGTATCCATTTTGATATTCTATGGACATTAATAGCCGACACATTCTACCATCGTTTTGCACATGACTTAAGACGTTTTGAGACAAATATTGCACCTACAATTTTCAGGAAGTTTATTGATATGCCGGGGAGGGTTATTTATGATGGGAATAAATTTGTAATAAAAATTAGAAAAAGAGCTCATACCCCTGTATTAAAAGAAGTGGAAAAATTACAAAAACCGTTTCGAGTTCCATGGCTTTCCGGTAAAACCGTGGAGATAGTCTGGACCGCTTGATTGGGGTGTTACTTTGACGATTAGACCTGCTGTGAAAATCGGTGTTAAAGATGATCAATGGTGGTATCAGGATTTGCGAATCAAGCATCTCCACTACAAAAAAAATCCAATTAAAATCACACAAGAAACCAAGATTGAACTTGAAAATCAAGTCGAGCTGGTTACTAAGGACTATTTGGATCTTAAAAAAACTATCCTCTATCAGGCTGATGATTTTGCAGGGAGCCTAAATGATGAAAAAAAACC
>JABXJU010000089.1 GCA_013375405.1 Candidatus Helarchaeota archaeon | reverse complement strand
AGAGGATCCCGTAGCTTTGGCAGAGGTCAGTTCATCGAGCAATATATTGACAGAATAAAGCGCTCCAGACATTAAAATTTCGTTAAGATGACTGATTTGATCAGTAAAAGATTTATGAAATAAGCAGATGCCGGCTTTATTCATCACCAATAACTCCTCTAATTTTTCGAACCAATCATACTCTGCAAAAGCAGGGAGCCTGATTGAGAAATAGGCTAAAGAAATGAGTGCAAGTAGTTGTAAAAGAGAGCCTCCCAACCGGAATTCAAGAGCTAAATTTTGCATAAAATAATCATGTGAAAGAAAAAATCCCACTGCCAATAAGATAAATGCAGGTATGAATTTTAGTAGTTCAATAGCAATTGTTTCGGCCTTTATCCCTGCTTTAAAAAAGTCTACAAGATAAATTGTTAAAAAAACAAGAAATAAAGGCCAAATAATGAAAGGAATTATTTTAATAATTTCCAAATTAATAAAAAAGACAGTTAAAGATGTTATTGTTAATGATAGAAAGCAAATGGTGAAAAAATATTTCTTGAATAAGTAAATTCTATGTTTCTCCATTGAAAATGCAAAAATTAGGGAGCCGGTAATGAGCGATAAGTAACTAAAATTTGAAAATAAAGCTCTCATGCTCCCTTGATCCCAAAGGAAAAAGTTTGAGACAACAGTTTCGGACATATAATAATTTCCAATAATTAAGAAGAACCATGTTAATGAAAATCCGAAGAAAAGCCCCGAATAGCCTATTTCTTGAGAGGTTCTAAGTTGTTTTTCTTGTCTCATAAATTTTAATATAAATAGGAGTCCCAATTCTAGCAAAATAACCGCAAAGAACCATTCAATTGTCAATAATGGAAGTCTGAGTGGACCTTCAATGACCATAAATATCACCCCTTATCTTTTCAAGAAATCTTTCATATAACCGTCAAATCCTACAAAAATTCGTTCTATGTCTTCCTTTAAATTATCCACGTTTAATAAAACCTCTCTAAATAATAACTCAAAAACCCTTGTTAAAGATTGGAGAAAATGGCGAATGCTCTTTAAATCTTTTTTCACGACCAAAGCATACGTGATATAAGACGGATTCGTACCATATTCTAGTAATATTAATGAATCTTCTTGCCGCATTTCGTTGATTTTCGTGTCTTTTGTGCCAGTTACATTAGATATTATAGATTCTATTCCTAATATTCCTCCTGAAAACATTTTATCGCCTGGTGTTTGAGAATAGTCAACCTTAAGATCTAATGGAGCGTCCAAATATCGCAAAATTTCCTCTATGTTACAGTAATACAAACAGGTATTCTTCTTCTGATTGACAACAAAGAATTTAAGGAGATTTTCCTTCCATTCAAATTCATAAAATGGGGGGAAGTCATAAGCTGAAATGAAAAGAATTATGAATCCCGTGGTTAATAACCCCACCCCAAAAAAGTACACTATTTCTCTCAGGGGTGATTCAAACACTCCTAATCCAACTATGACTGCAAAGGGAATCGAGGCTAAACTAATGAGTTCTCCCGTAAAAAATTGTAAAAATCTTTTATGGATATTGCCCATCGTCCTTCGGATCAATTTAATCTGGAACCCAAGGATGTAATAGGCACCTAAAACGGCAAATGGCAGACTCCCTAAGAAGATGCGTGAAGCGCCGAACACTAGAACGACTATAATTGGTGTGAAACCTAGTGCGATTATTGTTTTCACAAGTTTGAGATTCATAATGGAGGAAAATTCTTCGATGGTGATGAACGATAGAAAACCAATCGGAGAGCAAAGAGCACATGCCCATCCAATTCTGTTAAAAATATCGGTTTCGGTTCCGCCAAAAAGGCGTTGCACGTTAATAAACAGAGCTCCAAAGACCATTAGGAATGTAAAAGCGCCAAAAGATAACAAAATTCGATTTAATTTGAGATTAACATCTTGGATTTTATAATATTGGTATACAAAATAAATGGCCAATTGAATTCCTATAGTTACTGGGAGGAGATAGAATAAAAACTGTGATTCTTCTGCTGGACCAACATCAAGCAGTAACATGATTTATCCTTTCTTAGAGGTTTTATTAAAGGTTATGTAAGTGAACCAAACTCATGAAAAATAGAATTATTATTTCAATTGAGCTTTAGGGGTGTCAGCGATGCTCTCCCGTTCCTTTAAATCATTTAGGATCGTATGTGCACAAAGGCGAGCCGAGCTAGGCGCGATGTCGCCACCTAATCCTGGTCCGTTATAAGTATCACCAGAAAAAAAGAGTCCTGTAATCACGTTTGATTTGACGCTGGGGCGTTTATCACGCGTTTGTCCAACGTAATTAACAGCACCATCCATAACCGGTATTATTAAGGGGCGTTTCCACTTTATTTTCTGTTTGATCCCCGGATACATCTGTGCCACTAATTTTTCTATCCTTTCAAGAATCTGTTTGGCTTGTTGGGTATTTTCAGCGGTCTCCTTCGGAACTGGTTGGAGAAATGTAAAAAGCTGTTCGTTTTCAGGGGCCGTTGAAGGATCTATATTAGAGGTGTAAGCGCCGAGCGACATGGGTACATCAACGGCTAGTAGACCGCTATCATCAGATATTTTCTCTTTTAAGCCATAATCAATAGATATTCCACTTGAGCAAATAAGATTCTTACAGAGTGATATAAAAGAGGGGGAAAACTCGGATTCTGAAAGAATCGAGAAGATTTTTTGTGAGGGAATGGCAGCAACCACTAAATCACTAAATATCTCGGTGCCATCCTCCAGAAGAACACCCTTTACCTTTTTATCGGAGATTAAAATTTCTTTTACAGATGTTTTTGTACGAATTTCGCCATTTTCGGAAATTATTTCAGATAATGCATCAAAAATACTCTTCCAACCTCCCTCTGGATAGACCGCCCCTTTCCCAGCAGTGGCAACCTCCTTGATACCATAGATTAATTCTCCCATGGAGGCAAGTTCGATCTCTGGAGTGACCATTAAAGCTGCAGCAATTAATCGAATCAAATCCCAAAGATTTTCACTCTGAACTTTATCCTTAAAATAATCTTGAATATTGACATCGAGATAATCTTCTACCTTTAATTTGATAATATCTAAAAAGAGAGGAATGAATGATTCTCGCTCCTCACCTGTAAGCAAGGGAGTAGTCATGAACTCTTTAATCCCAGTAGGCATTGCGATCCATTCACTCTTTCGATAAAGTCTGCCTTTGCCATAATCTAATAATTTTAATTTTATTCCAAGTTCTTTCCGAAAAATAGTTGGAATAATGCCTCTTTTTCCATAGCGGATGGAATGAATACCCCAATCAACAATATAGCCTGGCTTATATTCGAAACACATAGCCCGGCCGCCAATGAGCGGGTTTTTTTCAAGAATTAAAGTTTTAAGTCCTTGTTTCGCTAAAATCGCCCCAGTGAATAATCCACCTTCACCAGCGCCAACAATAATAACATCGTATCCCATTTTTTATTCCTCATTAAATTCTCTGATATTTAATTTTCACAAAAATGTTTTTAATACTGCACCTTTATCTGCTTGTTCCGCAATTTGTGCCCAGATAGCTAGAACCCCTTTCATTTTTTTTATTTTCGGTGGTTTCCAAGAGTGTAATCGGGCCTCAATGGTTTCTGGAGGGAGATCTATATTTAAGATCCGGTTTTTAACATCCACTTTGATTATATCATTATCCTGAACAATTGCTAGTGGCCCTCCAACAAACGCCTCGGGCGTCACATGTCCTATATAGATTAATCCGTAACTGGCCCCTGAAAAGCGTCCATCACTGATAATGATAGCATCCTCTACTCCTACTACATTAACGGCAATGACTACTGCAAGGATTTCACTCATCGCTGCAGCACGGGGCCCTTGGTATCGGACAATCAACGCATCACCTGAATTAACTTTTCCATCAAACAATCCAAATAGTGCATCTTCAGCTGAATTAAAGCATTTTGCAGGCCCCTCGAATAATTCAAATGCAGATTTTCGTTTTACCGAAATGCGAGTGATTGCCCCCCGTGGTGCCAAATTCCCAAATAAGACTGCAATCGCCCCAGAGGGAGCAAATGGCTTACTGATTGAAGCAATTACCTCCCGATTAATTTGAATGCTTTTGAATGGGAAGTTATCTAAATTGTCCTTTAAAGTTTGGCCTGTGACAGTTGGAACATCCAAGTGCAGGAGATCTTTTAATTCGCGCATGAGTAAGGGCACTCCACCGGCACTCTCGAAATCAATAGTTGAATATGGTCCATTCGGCTCAACGGCGCATAGATAGGGGGTTTCACGACTCAGACGATCGAATAGAGATAGATCTATATTAGTAAGTTTTCGTGTATAAGCTAACGCTAAAAGATGCACAACTCCATTCGTCCCCCCACCTAATGCATTTAACACCCGAATCGCATTTTCTATGCTTTTTTCAGTCACTATTCTAGAAAATTTCAATTTATTCTTGACGAGATCCATAATTTGCATTCCCGAACGTTTTGCAAAACGGAGTTTTTTAGCTCCTAATGCCATGGAGGAGTATGGTAGTGCCAATCCAAGAGCTTCTGTTAATATTTGCGTAGTTTCAGCCGTCGAAAGTAATGGACATGCCCCACACCCTACCAGCCAATGATCTTCTAATTCTATAAAGAACTCATTAAATTCCTCAGTTGTTATCTCATCATTTGCTAATTTAGTGAGATATTCAAATAGTATTTCTGAATCAGGGGGAAAGCATATTGTCTCGCCTCGAACCTTCCCTGGTTGCGCAGAACCTCCGGTGACAAATATGGTAGGAAGATTCAAGCGAGCTGCACCCATCCACATTCCAGGGACACTTTTATCACATGTACAGATGCAAACTAAGCCATCACAGGTCAATCCACCTTTGATTTGTATCTCGATTGAATCTGCAATGGCGTCACGCTGGGGTAAATCATATCTGAAATCCGAACCAAAGGCAGAACAAGGTCCAATTACATTAAATTCCACAGGAGTTCCACCTGCCATACGGACACCTGCCTTTACCGCATCAGCAATGCCGCGTAAATGCACATGCCCCGGACCACTCTCCTGCCAACTATTCGCCACTGCTATTATAGGCCGGTCCAACTCTTCATCTGTAAATCCACAAGCTTTATATAAAAATCGAGGGACGCGTGTCATACGACCTAATAAATGCCGTATCTTCGGAAGCATGCTTCGGGGAACTTTTTTACTCATCTACTCACCCTTAATCATCACTTAAGATTCATTATACTTATTCAAAGATAATTTTTAAATTAATTATTTCTTACCATGAACAGTTAATTTATGAAATTAATTATCAATTAGGACATATCAAAATATTTGAGTCTGACCAAAAATGTCGGAAAAACCAAGAATCATGAAGAGTCCAGCTACGGGAAAAGAACCAAAAATTCACCCATCAGTATTTATTGCACCGAGTGCAACCGTGATAGGCGATGTCGAGATCGCAGATGGAACTAATATTTGGTTCGGGGCTGTAATTCGGGCTGAAGCAAGCAAGATAAAAATCGGAAAGAATGTTTCAATTCAAGAGCAGGTGGTAATCCATACCGAGCCTGGGACGGAATTAAATATCGGGGACAACGTCTTGATGGGGCATTGTGCCATGATCCATGGCCCAGGTAAGATTGGAAATAATGTAATGATTGGAATCTCAGCAACTATCCTTCAAAATCATGAGATTGAGGATAACGTGCTTATTGCAGCTGGATCTGTTGCTAGAGGGAAATACGAATCGATGGGGATGTATGCAGGAGTTATTGCTAAGAAAATGAAGGACCTCAAAAAGAGTAGGATAAGAGCATTACAGACTGGAATCATGTTTTACGTCGAAAATGGACGAAAATTCAAAGCAATGTTCGAAGCATCCACTGAATAAAGAATGATATTCCACTGCTGAATTCATTATTTTTTTTCTTATTCAATATTTTTAGGATCATTGTACATGATGTATATCACGATGAAGAAGGTCTGAGGAAATAGATATGGATTTAGCGGCGCAAAAGAATGAACTGATTCGAAGGTATAAAAAGCGTGGATTAATGCGAGTGTTGCATTCAGAGGCGGTGGAGCGAGCATTTCGACAACTTCGAAGGGAATTATTCATGCCGAGAGGATTGGAATCACGTGCTTATACAAATCGAGCGTATTTTATTGCGGAAGGTTCGACTATCTCTGCGCCTTACATGCATATAATTTTAGCGGAAGCCTTGAATCTACAAAAAGGGCAAAAAGTGCTCGAAGTAGGAACGGGATCTGGTTATCAAGCCGCACTCTGTGCCTTAATTGTGGCACCACTTGAACCTGTGGGTGCAGGACATGTCTTTACCATTGAAACGCTCCCTCAGATTGTCCAGTTCGCCAAAGAAAATATAGAAAAGGCGGATCTTCAAAAAAGAGTGACTGTAATTTGTAGTGATGGAACTTTAGGTTTGCCTGAGGAAGCGCCGTTTGACCGGATTCTCGTCACTGCCTACGCAAAAGAAGTACCCCCCGCCCTTATTGAGCAACTCAAAGTAGGAGGACAGTTAGTCATGCCAGTAGGACGCTTTCGTCGGTTCCAATCGCTTATTCGCTTAACAAAAGTTA
Organism: Candidatus Helarchaeota archaeon; assembly: GCA_013375405.1. Next base: position 10,017 of record JABXJU010000089.1, on the reverse strand, counting down.
CTAAAAAGAAGATTAAAAAGAAGACCTTGCGAAGATATTCAGTATATTTTGTTAGGTTAATTGGAGCAGAAGGATGGTCGGAGAAATAATGGAATTAACAAAGGAAGAAGAAAGAATATGGACTTGCAGAGCAGGAAGCGTTGAAGTGATAAATGGTGGGCTTGATCAGATGGATGAAATCGATAATCAAATAAAATTACCTGCACACAAATATTATTTTCCGGTTAGAAGACCGCTAATAAGTTCTGCAAGACTAGCGTCTTCAGTTTTTTGACCTCTTGGCTTGCGAGTTTTAGTACGAACTTTCTCCATCTTAATCGCGTTTTTTGCACAATTTGAAGCGCATAAACCGCATCCAATGCATAAATCATAGTTTGTTATCATTTTTTCATCTTTCGATGGATGAGAAATTGCGTCCATGGGGCAAATTTTTAGACACTGCTCACATAAAACGCAAAGCTCTGGGTCATTCTTAGGTGCAAAATTGCTTCGTCTGAGTCCTGATATTTGGAACTTTTTCATTGGAAAGAGAGCACCACAATGACAATTGCAACAGTTACAAATAATTAGGTTTTCCGAAGCCACAGCTGCTGTAACATTGTGAACAAGACCTGCCTTCTCGGTTTCTTTAAGAAATTCAATGGCTTCTTCCTTAGTTAATCCTCTACCAGCACCCATGCTCACAAGCCCTTTTGCTAAAAGTCCAACAGCAAAGCATCCCATCTCAGAAGGCACTCTGCAAGGCTTCCCAGTTAATTCCCCAATTATTCGACATTGGCATGGAATAACAGCAAAAGCCTCATTTCTATTAATCATTTCTTCTACTAATTCGTAAGAAAGGACTTGCGATTCAAAATCCACCGTTTCATCAATTTTGATCAGCCTTTCCCTGGCTTCGAGCGGAAGCAAGGGAATAAATTCCCGAAATCCCACGTCTTTTTCTTCAATCTTTTCTCTTGCACGAAATACCAAACCATTTTCGAAGATATACCGATATATTTTAGCAACTTCTTTAAGATTTTTTTCTGAATCTTGCTGGGAAATATAGTAAGCTTCAAAGACACCCGGTAAGAGAGGTACTAATCCATACCTGCGTCCAATCTTTGCTATCGTCCTTTTTTTTACTGCCATTTTCAAAAGCTTTTTAATCTCACTCTTTGGTTTTCCTGTTTTTTCAACCAATTCTTTTACGGAAATTAATTGCCCAGCATTCGGGAAATGATAAAGAATTTCTATAGTTTCTTCATCCCAAAAAATCTTTATTAATTCAATTATTTTATCGTGTTTTGGAGTAACAAATCGTCCAAGAGATAGCTTTTGTCTTACATTTTCATAATAATCAGCTTCAGTCAAGATTTACCACTACCTTACCATAATATTATTATTTATCTTGAGTTTAACTTCTTTTAATTTTTCATTTTTTGATTTTTTATTTTTTCTCTCTTATACCTATAGTCATATAATTCTTATAGCAATTCATTATCTTAAAGGAGGTAAACGAAATGATAAGTGATGTCAGCTGAAGAGTTTAAATGCTTTCTTTGTGGAAAAAAAGCGAGAGGAGATAAGATAAAGAAGAATATTTCATTTTACATTAAATGGATAGATTATGTGCCAGGGAAATGGATGTGTAGGGAATGCAAAGAAAATATTCATGATAAAAATCTAGGTAGATATAAATTACAAATGATTTTCGGAGATCCTCTCCTACCGAAATAAATTTCGAAAAAATCTATAATTGAGGGAGAAGAAATGGAGCTTACGAGAGAAGAAGAAGCTATTTTAAATGGTGAAGAAGGTTTAGCGCAGCAAGAAGCCTTGAAATTGCTCATTCGGTACGGTGAAGCATTAGGCGCAGAAAAGTTGATAGAAGTTCAAAGTGTCCATACGGCAATGGCCGTGCCTGAGCAATTTGCTAAAATAATTAGTGGGAATTATCCCTTGCTCAATCAGGTTTTATTATGTAGTAAGAAACAAGTCCAGTTACAGGAATTAAAGGTCTTTACGACCACGCACGTTTGCAACATCGAACCATATCATTATAGAGAATTTAGTGTTTCTGAGGAGGTAATGCAAGCTAATAGGGATATTAGGGCGCATTATGCGAAGAAAGGGATTGTATTCACCTCTACTTGTACTCCATATTTAGTGGGGAATGTTCCCATTAAGGGCAATCACATAGCTTGGATGGAGAGTTCTGCAGTTGTGTATGCTAATTCAGTTATAGGTGCCTTAGGGAATATAGAGGGCATTGAAAGCACGTTGGCAGCTGCAATTGTTGGAAAAATCCCCTATGCAGGCTTTCACGTTCCTGAGAATCGGAAAGCGAAGGTAGTAGTTCAAATCGACGCGAAGCTCATACAGCAATCGGATTTTGATGCATTGGGCTATTTTATCGGTGAAGAGCTAGAAAACATGGGATTGAGTTTAGATGTTCCAATTCTAACGGGAATTAAACCGGAACAAGCCACACAGGATAACTTTAAAGGGATGGGTGCAGGAATGGCTACTTCTGGGGCGGTACAACTTTATCATATCGAGGGGATTACCCCTGAAGCATGTACAGGACTAGAAAACGCATTAGTTGATCCCAAAAAAACTGAAAAACTGACTGTAACAGATGCCGATATCAAGAAGACTTACGAAACTTTAAGTACCGCAACAGACCCAAAGGTAGATTTAATCATTATGGGGTGTCCGCACTTCTCGTTGAATCAATTAAAAGAGGTTGCGCTCCTGTTAAAAGGAAAATGTATCAAGAATGATGTTTATTTATGGATTTTTATTCCAGCTGGATTAAAGGAATTAGCTATGGCACGTGGATTCGGAAAAATTATTGAACAGGCGGGTGGGATTTTGATGGTCGACACATGTCCTGCCTTAACTCAATTCAAACCCGTGGGAGTTGAAATTGTCGCTAGCAATAGCGCAAAACAAATTCATTACTATACTGCAGAATTTCCCGAAATTAGAACGTGGTTTGGATCAGTAGAAGAATGTATTCAATCTGCAATTTCTGGCAGGTGGGGTTCGGATTAGTTGTAATTATGAGGAGATGAGGAAGTGGGAACAGACGGGAATGATAGAGAAGAGGCAGGTCGTATAACGATCTTGAAGGGAAGATCTGTTGTCCCAGGAGTTAAAAAAGGAACTGCACTGGTCTGTACTCGAGCTCTTAGTGCTGCAGGAGGGATTGATCCTACTAGTGGGATCATAATAGAGGCGCGACATCCTCAAAAAGGAGAAAATGTAAGAAAAAAGATTCTAATCTTTCCGAATGGAAAGGGATCCTCAGGCTTTTCCCTGATATTCCACGCCTTAAGTCTAACAGGGAACGCTCCAAGAGCGATGATTATAAACCGGATAAATTCGTTATCGGCATTGGCGGCGGTGGTCGCGAACATTCCAACTATTGGGGGACCCTTTAAAGATGCAAGGAACCCAATTGAAATAATTCAAAATGGAGAAAAAATTTTAGTTGATGCCTCAAAAGGCGAGATTTATAAGTTAGAGGATTAGATTTAATCCTTAGTTTCACTCCAGAATTTTGTGGTAAGCCCTATTCCTGTTGATATGATGTGATCAGTTGTGAATTTTTGATCAATTGGGAAGTCATGTGTCAAATCTGTTAAAACCCCATCCAGCGCTTCTTCCACGTCCATGTTGAGGTCGGCAAGTGTTATTGGTTCACCTGAAGGATACTCCCATTCGAATTGTTCTTCAGCGTAAATGCGTTTATCTTTCAGGTTGGGGACTTTGACACCTAAAGTCATTGCGGGATTGGGAACTCCATGTTTTTCCCAAGTTTCGTAGGAGCCAAGGGAAAGTGCTTCGGGGGCCATTTCGCGAATTTTGGTCCTGGCTTCTCGTTCCACGTGTGTCAAATAGAGGAGTCCGCCAGTGGTTAAACCGACGAGACGCATTATGAAAGAATTCCGCGGCATAAAAGTTAGGGTCTCAATCAGGGGGGGCCAAGGAATGTAGCAGAAAAGATATTCACCGAGAATACGCTTTGTAGAGATCCCATCATATATCAAGCCCATCGCTTCATAGCTCGAGAGCTCATTCAGCGTATTAATTGCGCCGGTTCCCCAAACCATGGATACGATGTAATTTGAGGTGGCCCATTGAGGTGTGCGCTCATTTCTGACATCCTTTAATACATCTATAAGCTTAAATCCTGCCTGCGATAGATTTTTTGATTTCTTGGAAATATCTCGAAGTTTAAATCCGTATTTAATATGCCGGCGATCTAATAGTTCTGATTGTGGCCCTGCTATCCACCAATCAACAGGTATGCCATCTTCACAGTGAAGATTCAGAACAAAGAAGATTTCCTCGTTAATATCATTTAAACACACGAAGGAGATATCATTTGATTCTCCATAAAGTAGTTTTCCAGTACCCTGCTGGAGATCTGCTCGAATCGTGATGACTGGTGGAAAAAAGGCATAAGTCATCGATTTAGTTGGATCAGGAACTTTCCCATCCATAACCGCCTTTGCAAATTCTATAGAAGAATTTAATCTGAACTTAAAAGTGTCATATAAGATTTCATCCGACAGTTCTTCTACCAAATTTTCAAGATATTCGCTACCTAAATGTCGTAAAATTCTATAGACGTATCGCATGATGGGGATAAATTTTTTCGTTGCCGTAGTATCAGGAATTTCACCATATGTATGCATCGTAATTCTTCCATTGGATTCTTTTTTGAAAATAAAAATTTATTGAAACTCTATATAGGAAAAATTCATTATTCAATTTAGATATCATTGATTAAGAATGGTGTAGACATTAGATGAAGGACGTAGGTGGAGTAACGGCAGAGGAGCGGTCGAAGAATAACTTATTGTTCTATTTTATAATAGTTGGATTAATTACAAGTTTTTTAGTTACGGAACTGTTAGTTGAGGAATTTGTTCTCCACAGATATTTGTCTTTTTTTGAACATACAATAGCGGTTAGCATTTTGTACGTATTAATTACGGGTATTACCTTTTTCTTTGCAGGAACAACAAAAGTGAGTAATTCTGAAATGGGATTTCACTTCTCTTATGTCCCAAGGAGTATTGCCATAGGATTATTAGCGACGTCTGGCTTTTTAGTAGCGGTCGCCGCTTTTCAACTGCCTTTAAATTATACGTCCCTAGTTGAAATTGTTATTATTTTATGTTTTACCTTACTCATAGGGCTAACCGAAGAGGCAGCGTTCCGAGGCTATATTCAGGCCAATTATATGAAAATAATGCCTCAAATGAAAGCAATCTTAATTACAGGAATTCTTTTTGCGGTCTTACATGTGCCGAGCTATATTATTTCTGGCAATATTATGAATGTCATTAGTCTCCCTTCACTAATTTTAGTAGGATTAATATTAGGATTTATTCGCGTCCGTACTGGTAACCTTTGGGGGGTGATAATCGCACATGCTACGTGGGATTTTTATATCTTCCTTTTTTCGCCAACACTTACTGTAGATGCAGAAATTATGGAATTAGCGACAGTTCTGGTAGCAAGCGGCGCAATGTGGGGCACTATTGTTCTAGCCATGTTCGTTGCGAAGTGGTGGATCGATCACCGGATGTTAATCGATAGATACTCAATGGACATTGAGAATTTAACGACGCATATCTTTAAACTCCAGCAAATCACAAATGCAATACGGATGAGTGGATTTCCTCGATCTTATGTATTGATACGTTATTCTAATCAGATCAAAATGGAGGAAGAATGGATAGAGATATATAGGGAATATCTTCCTCAAATAAATGAGATCAACTATAAAACGATTCAGAAATTGATCCCGCTCAAGAATAAATTGGTGAAGATCGATCAACAGCTTTCCACTGGTGGTCCTCCTTGGAGATTAGCTAAATTAGAAATGAAAAAAGCAGTCCTTGGGTCCGAAATTCAGGTTCTAGAAAAAGAATTAGAAAACATAAAGTATTATAAAATTCAATAGACTTTATTAAAGAGTGAATTCCTCAAGTCATCTTTCATTTGGCACTTGAAGGGCTGTGGAGAAGCATATGAATAACGGAATGATAACTCCAGAATTCATACTTTTATGCGGTATTCAGATAGCTACCATGGGATTTTCACTAATAACCTTTATTCATAGTTTTAAACGCTATCTTCACATTGATCCCACTGAAGTTATACTTCGGAAAAGCGTAAAATATCTCGCATTTCTATTTTTGACAATTATCTTTGCGGGGATTTTCTCAATGACTGTTAATTTATTCTATATAGCAACGGGAGATGGTGTCATTGCCGGTTATTTTTATGGAATGGTCACCACAACTACCCTTGTAAACGTATTTTGTGCTTGGCAATTTGTAACCTATTTAATCCATCCTGAACGACGGAATACAAAATATATTATCGCACTCTTTTGTACAGTTGGAATGGTACTCGTATGGTTTTCCCCTCCAACCATTACAACTTGGATTTATTCGCCAAATATTGGAAAAGAAAGTATTTATATATATATTTACGTTTTAATCATCTTCATTTTTGTCTATGGTATATACGCCTTTGATTTTTTGAAGAAAAGTATTAAATCACCTGAGAAGAAGGAAAAATATAGATTTTTATGTATGGGAGCCAGTGCTCTTTTTAGTCTTTTGATGTTTCCCATGGGCTTTTTAGGGATTATTTACTCGTGGATTGTAGTACTAGTTTCAACTATTCTTCTGTATCTAGGTTATAATTTCCCTAAATTCTTTCAACGAGTTTTGAAAGTATAAATTGTAATCATCCAGTGTTCTTATTTTTTTAGCTGAAGAATGCGATCGAAGCACAATTTAGCAGAACTAAAGGCAATATCGCCTCCGGCACCTTCAGCACACGTGGAATCACTCGCGATAAAGAGATTCGAAATGTTTGGAACTTGAACACCCGGGCGTTTGTCTTGGGTTTGGTTAATGTTTAGTTCAACTCCATCTACCATCTCCAAAAAGAGGATTCTCTTCCATTCAATCTTATCCTCAAATTTCGGAAACATACTAAAAATTTTCTCTTGTAATTGTTTCAACTTTGTTTTCGCCTTTTCCCGATTTTTAACGTCCTTGACGTTTAAAGGATTAAAAAAAGTTACTAGTTGCTTGTCTTTTGGGGCAGTAGTAGGATCGATGTTTGAGGAAAAAGAGCCAAGTATGGCTGGTTTTGGCGAAAAGAACATAACCTCTTTATACATTTTCTCTTTTAGCCCATAATCAACTGAAATTCCCGCTGTTGGGAGAAGATTCCTAATTAGAGTGCGATAGTTCGCTTCCAAAAGCGATTCATCCAGGATAGAATGTAGCTTTTGAACTGGAAGTGAACTTACGACAATTTTTGAGCGAATTTCTTTGCCTTCAATGCGCACACCAATAGCACTACCATTTTCAACAAGGATCTCATCAACTTTCTGTTCAGTCTGAATGGTACCCCCACATTTTTTAATTTTCCAAAGGAGGCATTGATGGACCTGCCGAAAGCCACCTTCAGGGTGCGCCAGCCCAGTAATAAAATGCCTTAAAGTTAAAAGAAATTCGCCCAATGAGGCGCGTTCAAGAAAGGGACACACCAGTATGAGCATTGAAATTACTCTAAATAGCTTAATAAGACGTTGATCCGCTCCAATGCTATTTAGCCATTGCTTAATACTCACACTGAAATATCTCCTAGGATTGGAAAGAATTAATCGCCCCAAATGGCGCGTCAATAGAGCAATATCTTTCATTGTCAGAGTTTTAGCTTTGAAAAGCGAGCTCATTTTCGGTAATTTATGGAGAATGCCACGATCCTCAAGGATAATGCCTTTGGTATAGGGCATGCGTACCTTATGAATGCCCATTCCTAGTGGATAGAAGACTTGTTTGTAATTCCCACGCAATGTATGTATTCCATAATCGAGAATGAAGCCATCCTTCTTCAAAGTCCGCGCCCGTCCTCCAACCCACTTTCGCTGCTCTACGACTAATGTTTTATACCCAGCATTTGCTAATAACGCTGCGATAGACAGTCCTGAGTTACCTGCGCCAATTACTATTGCATCATAATCCGCCATTTTCTTCATCTCCATAGAGAGACTTATAATAAAGAGTAAATAAAATCTTATTTTAATGCGTCAATAAAAATTTATCAATAGAAATCACTATAAAATATTTAAGATTCATGTAAAAAAAATTCTATCTGAGTTGTGTTGGGAATGTTTTTTGTGAGTTTGATGAAAATTTTACCGGGTAAGCAGGAAGGAGCTATAAAAGGGTGCGAAAAATTAAAGGCTAAGCCTCCGAAAGGCGTGAAAATCCATCAGCTATTCTTTGTCTTTGGAAAATATGATCTGGTTATGGTCGCCGAAGCTGATAATGAAGCGAAATATCTCGAAATTGCGGGACGCTTTTTAGTGAATACCTCAATAGAAACCCTGACTGCGATTGATTTTGATGAAGGAGCCAAGATCTTAGGGGATATTTACTGGTTCAAAAAAGATGAGATAATTTAAAGGAAAAAAAAAGATTTATATTATTTTTTGGTTGCACAAAAGAGGCAAAAGCCATCTTTCGGCATTTCAGCGTCCATGGAAACATCCACGCCCATTTTTAGAAGATCAAAGATTGTTTTTACTGCAGCGAGACAGGCACCTTTACACGGCAACGCTTTTAATTCATCCTCAGATAATCCGCTTTTTAAGGTCTCATAGATTTTACACTGTCCGTCTAACACTTTAAAGCTTAATTCAGTAGCGGTAGCAGTATAAATATTCACGCCACTCATTAAATGTATAGAGAGATAAGCAATTTCTATGAATCTTTGGGCTTCATGCGGGAACAACAATTCCCCAGTTTTTTCTGCTGCTATTTTCATCATTTCATAGGTGCGATCTATGTTTTCGGGTTTTGTCCCGAGCTCATAGGTGCGGGTCATCCAATCTTTCCCGTAGGGTTCAAAGATTGAGTCATCTTTAGTTTCAAGATATTTCTTTGCGATTGCTTCACCATCAAATTCTTTTTCAATTGCTTGGAACAATTCCTCTGAGATTTTATAATTATATTTCTGGACCGTCATTGTATTAACAACTCCTTATCAATCTGATTTCTCAGGTTCCGGCTCCTCTTTCGGGGGTTTTATCTTAATTTTAAGCGCCCCCATTGGGCACTTTTCTACACAAATCATGCAGCCTACACACTTCGGGATCATTGGAGCAACTAACATGTAATCGCCTGGCGTTTCATTGCTTACAGGTGTCCATTTTTTAGCAACTTTCATGGGATTAGCCGCAACAATGAAAACTCCCTGCGGACAGAGTTTATAACACGGGGACGGACAGACCATTGGAGTCTTGCATTTATCGTTTGCAATTCGAATCTTCACTTTTGGTAATGCGGGATCTGTTAATGTTATAGACATACAACTCACCTACCAATCATATTTTAATACTTCAAACTTTCGTCTATCGAGGAGATTGATTGCACTTTTATTACAAGAATTTGCACAAACACCACAACCAAAGCACTTGTTCAGGTCGATATGGACCTTATTTTGGCGAATATCAGCTGATAGTGCACCGAACTGGCACTTCCTAATACATAGGAAATTTCCATTACAACCATTACATTTTTCCGGCGCCAGTGTCGCAACCCGTTCCCCTTTCAATAATTGCTTAATTCCATAGTTTAACCGCCAGTTAATGGAGAGACAATCGGCGTAAGTACAATTACAGATACCTCCAATATAGGGGGCACCATTTCGTAAGCCAAAGGTCATGAGCGTATGGACTATTCCATTTTTGTTCCATTCCTGCAACCATTCCTTTGCCTCCTTATCTGAAACAAATTCCGCCCCTGCAATATACCGCGCTGGTAACCGCTCGTACCGAAACATCCCTATACCCAGCCCTAAACATGTCATTCTTGACCTATCTTTCTCTACATATCCATATTTTTGTCTTCGGCAATCACACGCGATAAAAGCAATCGGTGAGGACAAATCGATCATGGTTAAGGCGTCTTCTAAGGTAATAACCTG
>JABXJU010000360.1 GCA_013375405.1 Candidatus Helarchaeota archaeon | reverse complement strand
CGGTAGGGAGGAGAGTCGAAAAAAAGTAATGACTCCCTACCTTTGATTCAGTGCAGGGTTTAAGTAATATCAAATTATAAGTGAATAAATCGACTCTCCATACTAATTTCTACGAAGTTAGGTATAAATTTAGAACAATTACTTCTCGGATTTTATTGATGGATTATTTCTTCTAGTATGATGGTTGTGCTTCTATTTCATGTAAAACGACTCGTATATAATTTGAACAGTGACACTTGACTATTTGTTTTCATGATCTGTGCGAATAGAAATTGGGGATGCCTTTCCCTTTCCTATCGTGAAGTATAATTTCGTAGGTTTGAGTAACAGCCCCTCTTGAGTTTCTTCCACTTGAAAGGCAAAGCCCCCATACTTTTCCAGGAGTTCTTTGGGGATCGCTAGGTGATTCGTATTCTCATCAGTCATTAAGACTTTTTTCCCCTCAATTACATCCCATCTCACGCACGCGCATTTCTCCACCATTCTCACCCATACCTTCATAATCCTTCAAGGAAAGTGGGGCAACCACGCCCTATCCCAGCTCTCATAATCCTCTAAGGTTTTGAATAAAACAGTTAGAAATCTGATAAGAAAGCATTCCTCTTCTATCTCCCTTTCTTTCTTGTTCTTTCCCATTTATTCTCAACCTATAAACAGTCTAATAACCTATTTTCCTATAACAATTGATAGGTTTCTAAAAATCCCTTAAATAATGCTAACTTTCTATAATTTGGTTCGATTCTCGTTTTTACTCCCACTCCTCAGTTTGCGCAAATAACATAAATATAAGGATTTTCTTATTTCTAAAAGTGTTCTTGGGTTTCTTACATATAAGCCTTTTCGTATTCTTAAAAAGGATCTTAAATTCTTTATATTTAAATAATTTTTTATTTTACATAAGTTAAAAATAAATAGTTTTTCTATAAGTTAACTCATCAAACATTGTAGATGGATAAAAATGCCTGAAGAAAGAAAATTATTAGGATCATCGAGGATTAGTACTGCTAATCAGATTACATTGCCAAAAGAGGTAAGAGATAAATTGAAAGTTGAATCTGGGGATGTTATAGGATTCTATCTAGAACCGGATGGAAAAATTACACTTGATAGATGAGTTTGGAATTAGAATAAGATCTATTAAATATTATTTTTGTATAATTGAAAAGGAGAGAGAACCTATCTCTCTAACAAACTGAGGCTTTTTATTACTTTTTTCGAATTGAATGTTAAATCTCTTGAAGTCGATAAGATTGAAGAAAATCTTTCAAAATTTATCCAAACTTTTAATAAGTAATGTTTTAAGGAATAAAAGGTTTTTATATCTATGTTTTTATATTGTAAATTTGTGATTTCTATTATTATAAAACGTAAAGAGTGACAAAAAATCCTCCTTAATCACATATATTCATGATTTGGCTTTACTTGAATTGAAAATTCATGTTCTTTTAACCATTTATTAAAATTTGTAATTGCTACTATTTTTCTACTAAATTGGTCTTTCATAGCCATTGTATTCCCTCTATCTAAGAATGCATCAAAACTATAATCTTCTTTTTGAATTATTTTTTCTATCTGAATATTTTGTCCTGTAATCGCCTTTCCATAAGCACGAAGAACAAATAAAAGTTCTTCTTCTGGAGTTAAATGAGTTTCAGGCAAAATACTTTGTAATATTTGAACAGCTTTGTTTATAAATGGAAATTGAAGGCCACATTTAAGGAGTATTTTAACCATAGAAAAACCTCTCTTGCTAACCAATCATAGAAGAAGAATAATTCTTGTGTTCAAAGAAACCTTTTTTCTAAATAAATTATATGGAGAAATTGAGATCAATATTTTACATAATTAAGCTTATTCAAATAATTTTGGATAAGTGTATATTATGGGAGACATCCACAAATGAATAAAACCATTCAATTTGAATGTCAGCGATGTGGTTTGTGTTGTCAAACAAAATTTCTATGTTTATACCCATTAGAATTGAATAAAGCAAAATTATATGCTAAAAATTTTGAAATCAAACTCCAATTTGAGCCTTTAAGAAAAATTTTAGAGGAAAAACACCAAAAAATTATAATTTTTATCTATCGTTTAATTCAACGTCCTTGTCCTTTTTTTTCAGATAGTAGATGTTTAATTCAAGAGAAAAAGTTTATTGCCTGTCGTAAATACCCTATTAGTAATTGGATAGATCTAGGAAAGGTTTTTAGATTTTTAGGGTTCAATAACGAATTTTATGATGTAGATGACAATTGTACATTCATTAAAAATCATGATGTGTTTAAAATAGCGCTCAGAAATCTTCCACTTTCTTCAATTTTAACAAAAGAATATGAAGCTATTTTAGAAGATAAAAAGATTTGGTTAGATCTAAATCACCAATTTACTCTTTTAAAAAAGGAACATAAAATTAAAGTTATAAACGAGCAAAAGTTGAAAAAATCAAATTTAGAAATGTATCAAGAGATTCTAAATTCGTGGGAACAAATTTCCGCAATAGAATTCTTGAAACATGTTTAAAAATATTAAATGCTTTCAATTTTTTTTCAAATTTTTCAGTTTTTCAAGAGATTCCAGATAAATTAAGAATAATCGT
>JABXJU010000359.1 GCA_013375405.1 Candidatus Helarchaeota archaeon | reverse complement strand
AGTAAATAGATGTATCCAAAGCAATCTGAAGGTTTTTTCCTGTGATGTTACGGGTTATTCCTGGATGGATATAGATACTGAACGGGATATGGAAATGATATTACATCAGACGCCAATAGATGAGGAAAATCTTTAAAATAACGAAGTCTTCTGATGGATTTATCTCTCGACATATTAATCGGAAGATATCCATCCGTATTTCTAAATTTTTGCTAAAGATTCATCCAGAAATCAATCCAATTACCGTAAGTTATTTTTGTTTTATTCTTGCGCTTCTTGGGGGCTTTTTTTTCTTGTTTACTTTGCCATTAATAGGGGGGATTGTAGTCCAAATTTCAAGTATTATAGATGGCTGTGATGGAGAAATTGCACGACTGACAAATAAGGCATCAAAGAAGGGCGCCTTTATGGATTCTGTCTTAGATCGATACGCAGATTTAACTATAATTACATTAATTATGTATTATTTACAAGGAACTTTTGTAGTATCAAATTTCTATACTATAATATTTCTAGTAGGGGTATTAGCAATAGTTGGAAGTCTTTTAATAAGTTATACTGCAACCAAATCTGTTCAGTTTTTATCATACGAATTTCCAAGAACCATTGAAGGTCGAGATTTTCGGTGTTTTGTCATTATGATTGGAGGTATTACCTCCCTTTTCTGGGCTTTCTCTTTATTTGTCGCTTTACTTTACATCGCTTGCATAACCAATTTTAAGACAATTCAACGAGTATATCAGATGAAAAAATTAATCCAATAGTGCAAAAGGAGATAATTATGAATGCTAAAATTAATTTCAAATATCATTTCCAAAGAATTTTTTCAAAAAGGGGTGAAAAAATAGTTTACTTATTAATGAATACTAGTTTTGTTATTATCAATTTTTCAAATTGACATCAACTGTAAGTTGACAGAATAAATGAGAAAAAGTCAAAATAAGTGAAAAAAGTTTGACAAAATACGTGAGAAAACAACTCTCCTTCTTTTTTATTGGGAAAATAGAAATTAGATTATTTAAACTCCAATTTTTCTGCAACGCTATAATCTTAAAGTTTTTTCAAGAGTTTTTTGGCAACGGCTTCACCGCTCATCATGACGGCGGACACCCCACCACCTGGCATTGTCCAGGCAGAGGCTATATACAAGTTTTTGATAGGGGTTTTTTGAGGTATTTGGTTCAGGATCTGTTGTTCAGGAATAACTTGCCAGCCAATAAACGCCCCATTCCGATTATTTGTATACCGGTGCAATGTAATTGGTGTCGCAACTTCAACTACCTCGACGTATTTCTCTAGATCAGGAATTTTTAACATTTCTCCTGCCTTTTGTATTACGTGATTTGCAATTTTTTGTTTAAATTCGAAATATCGTTCCCCTCGTTCTCCATTTGGATCTAGCAATTCTAGAAAGGGTTCGATATCTGCAAGGTATATGCTACTAACGACTGACTTGCCTTCTGGGCAACAAGTAGGATCGATATTACTATATACCGTTAGAGGTATTCCAGGAATCTTCTCAAACTCTGCATTTTTGATAAGACGCATCTGTTCTTCCCAAGAGATAGATTTTTCACTGATAAAAGTTTCATATCCCTCAATCCCCCGCTTCTTTAAATCCAAATTTAGCCCCATAAAGCAAATCACAGCAGATAAAGAGGATTTTCGAGTATTGATTTTTTGTATGAACTTGGATACTTTTTTGTTTTCATTCAAGTATTCTTCACTTACATTGAGTAATTCATTGAAAGTATGAGTGGCATCCGCATTAGCAACAAAGAATTTACTGGAATAATTGGTTCCATCCGCCAACTTGACTCCTTTAACTCGATTAGTTTCCTCATCTATTAGGAGTTCTTCAACTAGAGCCTTTAATTTTAATGTTCCACCAAACTTTTTGAAAGTCTCAGCCACAGCAGATGCTAAGGCTCCAGACCCCCCAATTACATAAAACGCTCCATCAATATAATAACCGAACGCTCCTGCTATGTAAATAGTTTGACTTAATTTCTCTGGCGGAAGAGCGAAAAACGAACATAATTCCGTTAATATTTGGATTAGATCCGGATCAGTAATGCCATGCTTATCGAGTAAATCCTTCGCTGTACCTTTAAAACTCCCAAAGGCTTTCCAAAGTGTTGGAATTCTGGTTAAACATACTTTAATCTTCCCAAGTGTGCCCGCCCTTTGGAAATCCATAAAAAATTTTAGCATTTTCTTAACATCTTTTAAGAAACTCCTCAAATTATCTGCTTGATGAGGAAATTTTTCAGTTAGAGTTGTTTCTAAATCTTCTATATTGCCTGGCGTGATGTAATCTAAATTCGTTTCAAGGTTTATCAGCCTGCTGATCTCTGGCAACTTAATGAATCGCACTTCATCGGGCTCAATTGGGGTGAGCTCATCTCCAAGCTCAAAATAGGAAATTGTCACCCCAGTTTTAGCCAAGAGTTTATAGGCCGACTGTCCAACTCCACAACTATTTATCATGTGTAGAGACGCATCAAACCTATAACCCTTCCGTTTAAAATTTGTACAGTACCCGCCAGGAACCGTATGTTTTTCTAAAATTAATGTTTTTACTCCATTTTTCGCAA
>JABXJU010000358.1 GCA_013375405.1 Candidatus Helarchaeota archaeon | reverse complement strand
AATTTGCATTTCAAAATCTTTTTCTCGTATAAGTCCTTTAATCCAACTAGGAGCGGATAAGATCGGCACAAAAATTGTGCATTCTATCGCATAAAGAATCCGATACCCTTGCTTTAATTTATTAATATTCTCTTTGTGAATTTGAAATACATCACCATTAATCTCTATATCCAGACTTTCTAATTTTTCAAGAAATTGAACCGGATAGATCTCAAGATCCCTCTGAAAACTAAAATTTTCCTTAGTTCTTAAAAGTTCTCTTATTACATTATCAATCATCCGCAATGTTTCCAGTTCTTCATTAGTATAACTAATTATCTTTTCTATTATTTGAGTATCATTTACAATATCATCGGAGGTCGCCTGATTTTCAAAATCAACAATGAAAATAATGAACAATTATCATCACAGAATAATTTTTTATGTCTTTGAGTACGTTATGTAAGACATTTTAAGATTTTTTTCAAAAGAGTGAAACCGATGTCAAATTCAAATTTTCAAAAAGATAGATTTCAAAGGACTGATTTACTTTTTAACTACAACGACCTTGAAGAGATTCGTCCGCCGAATCTTCCTTCTTCAATTTATATGTGGGATGAAACCTTAAGGGATGGCGAACAGACCCCAGGTGTTTCTCTCACTATAAATGAAAAAATAGATATTGCTAAAGCACTGGATGATATTGGCGTAAATATTATTGCTGTGGGATTCCCTGCAGTCAGTGAAGATGAAAAACTTGCAGCGAAAACACTCACAAGAGAAAATTTCAAGGCTAAATTAGCAGCTCCCGCGAGGGCAGTGAAATTAGATATTGACGCCTGTCTTGCGTGTGATATTCCAGAGATCCCTATCTTCTATCCAGTGAGCGATCTAGCACTACAATTAGTTTTACGCAAATCGCTGGAGGATGCATTCGAAGATATAACTAATTCCATTCAATATTCGAAAGATCATGGAATTATTACCGATTTCGTACTTATGGATGCGACCAGGACCTCCTTTGAACAAGTGAAGAAGTTTTGTAAAGTTGCAATCGAAGCGGGTGCAGATAAAATTGTCTTAGCAGATACTGTAGGCTGTATGAGTCCTATTTCTATGAAATATTTCATACGAACTCTAAAAGAATATATAGATCAATTGGGTGGCATTCCTATTTCGATACACTGTCATAATGATCTTGGGTTAGCTAATGCAAATACTCTTGCCGCCATTGAAGAAGGCGCTAATTATCCACATGTTTGCGTGAATGGATATGGAGAACGTGCTGGAAACACCCCCCTAGAAGAGTTAGTCACCAGTTTACAATTCCTATATGGGTTAAAAACGGTAAATCTTGAAAAATTATATGAATTAGCCAATCTTGTTGAAGCCTATTTTGGATTACCCCTTTCGACCCATAAGGCAGTTATTGGAGTGAATTCCTTTTCCCATGAATCGGGTCTTCACATCCATGCAATTCTTTCTGGTGGTCCCATCTCTATTGAACCTTTTTCCCCTAAACTTGTGGGACGAGAACGCAAGTTTTACATGGGCAAGTTTTCAGGGCGATCCACCATTAAATACATCCTCAAAATTGGTCAAATTCAAGTCACTGACCAAGAGATCTATGAAATTCTACAACGAATCAAGCATCGTCCAGGATCCTTCACAAAGACAGAGTCTCTAGAAACTATGAAAGTAATTAAAGAACAAATTACCAAAGCTTACTCTGGTTTGAATCCCATTGAGTTTTGGAAAATTGTCGAAGATGTAACTGGAAAAAAACCGAAAGACGAACGCCTATACGGTCAAATCTACTAAATGGCGTCCAACAATTACTGAAAATTTTTAATTTGCTGGCTAATTCGACCATTCATATTTATATCACTTTTAAAATTTATCTTCAAATACAAAAGATTTTTTTTATTTATGAATAGACGTTACAAAAATTGAAAAATTTTTAGAAAATCTTAAGGAGAGAAACGAACATGCCTTATGAAGAAAAAACTTATGATGAAGTAAATGTAGGCGATAAGGCTGTTTTCACCAAAACGGTCTCAGAAGCAGATGACTATTTATTTGCAGGGATTACAGGTGATTATAATCCAATGCACGTTGATGAAGTTTATGCTAGCAAAACCCAATTTGGCGGGCGAATATGTCATGGAGCCTTGAGTGTCGGTCTTATTTCAACAGTTTTAGGAATGAAACTACCTGGACCTGGCTGTATTTATGGAGGACAAACGGTACGCTTCACACTTCCAATTCATCATGGCGATACTGTTTCCGCTCATGCAGAAGTTATCGAAAAATATACTAAAAAAGAAGGAAAGCTGAAATTTTTGAAGATTAAAACAACTGTCATCGTCGATTCTTGCGTAAAAGATACCAGTCAGAATGGAAAAGAAGCCACAGTCGGTGAAGCAACCATTCTGATGTTAAAATGACTTAAAATCCCTCCTTTTCTTATTTTTTTCTATTCTATATAACATAAAAATTTTCGATTATTACATAACATTAAATATTAATATTTTTTATATCAACGTGGAAGGGGAATTTGATATGAAGAGAAAAATCACCAAGGCTAAAATAATACTCAAACAAAATTGGTTTGCAATAA
>JABXJU010000088.1 GCA_013375405.1 Candidatus Helarchaeota archaeon | reverse complement strand
CAGTTAGGTTTAAGATTAGCGTTCCAAGATATATATTTTGCAAGCTTTTTGGAAAAATTTCGAAATCCGTCTATTATGGCCCATTTTCCATGCTGAAATATGTCGATATTCCAGAACCACAATTATCAAATGCCCCGACCGAAGAATGGGTGAAAATTCAGACGAAACTTTCGGGATTTTGTGGGAGCGAGCTGAACACGATTTATCTCTATGACTCACCGTCTCTCACTCCCTGGACGAGCTCTCCTTTCATCTTAGGTCATGAGAACTATGGCATCATCGCTGAAAAGGGGAAGATGGTGAAAGGATTTGAAGTAGGGGATCGGATAGTCACTAATCCGATGCTCCCTTGTAGAGTGAGAGGCATCGAGAAAGTTTGTGAATTATGCGAACAAGGTATTTTTTCCTCTTGCTTAAATTTTACGAAAGGTAATCTTGCCCCGGCATTTGATAATATCGTGTGTCGAGATACAGGTGCTGGCTGGAGTCCCTATTATCTCGCCCACCAATTTCAATTATATCATGTTCCCGACGCAGTCTCAGATGAGGACGCTGTGATGGTGGAGCCATTTTGCTCATCACTTCACGCCGTGATGCGTTGTTATCCAAAAGATACCGATACAGTTTTAATAATTGGTGCTGGGACGATTGGTATTGCGGTAATTGCTGCACTTCGAACGTTAGGTAGCAAAGCCCGCATCATTGTTTTGGCAAAATACAGGTTTCAGGGGGAGTGGTGTGAAAAATATGGCGCGGACGAAATCATCTACCTGAAAGAAGGCGATTATTATGACAACCTAGCCAAATCCTTAAAAGTAGAATTAAAAAAACCTGCCCTTGGAAAGCGAGTTGTGGTAGATGGAGGCGCAGACGTTGTCTATGAGTGTGTAGGGACTGATATGACTATGAATGATGCTCTCCGTTTTACTAAATCTGGCGGAAAACTGGTGATCATCGGAATCGTTGGAAAAACTTCAAAAGTAGATTGGACATTCTCCTGGTTTAAAGAATTGACCATCTTTGGGACTAATACATCTAGTTCAGAAATCTATAAGGAGGAAACAATACCAACCTTTCAACTTGCATTAAATTGGTTGGCAGAAGGACAGCTTGAATTAAGCCCCCTATTAACACACAAACTTAAACTCGAAGCGTATAAAAAGGCCATTAAAATGATGCGCAGAAAAAACAAACATAAGTTGATAAAACTCGCCTTCTCTTTTGATTAATGGGTTGAATTTCCTTGAAATTTTTTATAACTGGCGTCAATGGTTTTATCGGGAGTAATTTAGCGAAAAACCTTGTCGAAACCAACCATGAGGTCAGAGGGCTTATTTTAGAAGGGACAGATGAATCCGATATAGAAGAAATCGCCGAGAAAATCGAAAAAGTTTATGGGGATATTACCATCCCTGATTCAATTCAGTCCTATTTTGAAGGGATCGATGTTGTAGTACATTTAGCCGCCCGTGCAAGCGACTGGGGACCTGAAAAACTCTTCCAGAAAATTAACGTGGAGGGCTCAAAAAATGTGCTTACTGCGGCAATAAACGCGGGTGTGAAACGGTTTATTTTTATGTCCTCTTTAGCCGTCCATGGCTTTAAAGGGTTCCAAAATGCTGACGAGCAGACCCCCTATGATCCTTATAATGCCTACGCCCGCTCAAAAGTGGCAGTTGAAGTTTTACTAAATGATGCCTTTGACCAAGGCAAAATAGAAATTGTTATAGTTAGACCGGGATTCGCCATCTTTGGTCCTCATGATCGTCTCGATAGCTTTATTTTTTATGGAAGAATTAAAAAGGGGAAATCGCTCCCAGTTGTAAAGAAGGGAAAACCGTTACTCTGCTATAGTTATGTGGAAAATTTAGCTGATGGATTAATACTTGTAGCCACGCACCCCAAAGCGGCAGGCCAAACATATATTATCTCAGATGGGCCAATTATTTCAAATCGAGAATATTTTGAGCATGTATTTGCTGGTTGTGGAAAAGAGCCAAAAATAACGAGTATTCCCTATTCGCTTGCTATTACAGGAGCTACAATCTACGGAGCATTCTGTAAATTAATTCGTAAAACATCTCGCCCTTTAATAAGTAGATATATTGTTAAAGTAGGCGCAACAGATCTCGGATATACTAATGAAAAAATCGTTAGGGAATTGGGATATCAGGCGAAAATCGGCATTGAAGAGGGCTTCAAAAGGACCTATGCTTGGTATAAAGAAGAAAAAGAAAGAAAATGAAAAAAAGGTTTGTCGCCGTTAATTCTACATGGCTTTACTTCTTTCCTTCCATTCAGTGTATTGTCTTTTTAGATTAGGGCCTGGGCTAACTTCCACTGTATAATAAATTTTATGAACTAAAATAAAGAAAAAAAAGAGAGGAAAGATTGAACTTCACCTAAGTTATTAACAGATTTACTTTCTTATTTCGTCGGAAATAGTTCTATCAAGATGTACAAATGAAGTTACATAATACTGCACTCAAATTTTCTTATCCTTTGAATTTCTTTTTCAGGGAAACAATAATGGGCAGTATTTCTTCCATTTTCTTTGCTACCGCGCTTTTTAAGACTTTGAAGATACCTGGCTTAGCAAGTCTCCACGTATTTGCGGAAATTATAGCAGCTTCTTCATTGTCAATTTCTGCTATTGCTATTCCCCAATAATCTGGGCTAAGATAATTGCCAAGGTCTTTTGTCCCTTCTGGATTGAGCATGCCTTTTTTAATGATATTCATTGCAACCTCAGTTAATTCCGCAGGATCAAAGTCAGGATTTAGCTCGTAGTATGTGATAAACAACACGCTTATTACCTCCTTTATTTAATTTTGTTATATTGTTCAAAAAATAGTCTTTAAACAATATCAATTTCAAGGTATCTGACCTTTGATATTTAAAAATTGTTAAATTTAATTTTGAATTGAAATAAGATATAAAAAATTCCTATGAATTCTGAAATAAAAATGAAAAATTAAAAAGAAAAAAAAGGGAAAATATTAAAGTTTTATTTTATGGTATTTTCAATTATCCATTTTATCCTTTAACCTTCTTAGCCAATTTAACCATCAGCGGTATTGCATCAGCAGATTTCATTGCTATCGCACTTTTAAAGACCCGTATCATGCCTGGCTTAGCAATTCTCCACATATTAACTTCGTTCATTATAGCTTCCTCACTTTCAGCTTCCGAAATGGATACGCCCCAATAATCCGTAGAAACGTACCAAGCAAGTTCTTTTACTCCTTCAGCTGGGTAAAGACCTCTCGAAATGATTTTCTGTGCGACATCGGCTATTTCAGAAGGATCTAAGTCTGGATTTAGCTCCCAATAAGATATATAGGTTACCATTTCATTCCTCCTTAATTTAATTTTAAAGGTGTTGTTCAAAGATTCATCCCTCAAACAATCCCATCTTCAATTAATTTGAAATCCGATATTTAAAAATTATTAAATTTAAATTTGAAATACCATCATTAGTTAAAAAAGTTAAAAAGTTCCCAATAATCTTAGGAACTTATTATTAAAATGAGGATTTAAAATGGAGAAAAAAGTTAAGAAAATTCGGCTTGCGGATACCGATATTGAGGTTACACCCATTGGATTAGGTGTCTGGCAATTTGCCGGGGGTCATGGATTTAATAAATACATTTGGAAAAGTATCGAAGAAGAAACAATGAATGGTATTGTAAAAGCAGCATTAGACGGAGGAATAAACTGGTTTGATACGGCAGAAGCATATGGCGGCGGGCGATCTGAGAGAAATTTAGCAAACGCACTTAAAGCAGCGGGAAAAAAGGATGAAGAAGTTATCATTGCAGATAAATGGATGCCTATAATGAAATTTGCAGGGAGCATACGGAGAACTATTGATAAACGTCTTGAAGCTTTGGATGGTTATTCTATTGATCTTCATCAAATTCATCAACCGTATTCGTTTTCCACGAAAAAAGCCCAAATGAATGTTATGGCTGATCTAGTTGAAAGCGGTAAGATTCGTTCCGTTGGAGTTAGTAATTTTTCTAAGAAAAAGATGATTAAAGCATACGATGCATTAAAAGATCGTGGATTACCCTTGATTTCAAACCAGGTTCATTATAGCTTGCTTCATCGTAATGTAGAAAAGAACGGTGTATTAGATGCAGCTAAAGAACTTGGGATGAAGATCATTGCATGGATGCCTCTTGAGCAAGGAGTACTCACAGGTAAATACCATAAAGATCCAAGCCTCGCTAAGAATGTAACTTTCATTCGAAGAAGAATCAAACCTAATATTAACAAACAAGCGAAAAAGAGTAAAGCAATAATGGAAGTTATCGAAGAAATTGCTCAAGCCCATGAAGTTACACCGACTCAAATAGCACTTAATTGGCTTATTAATTTCCATGGAGACACGGTATTGGTAATTCCTGGTGCCTCAAAAGTTCATCATGTTGAACAAAATGTTGGTGCCATGTATTTTGAATTATCCAAGGATGAAATGAACAGACTCGATGAGATAACAAGAGAATACAATAAACTGGATTAAGTAAATGCACTAATTAATAGTGAATAGTGAATTGATGTCAGAAACTATTACGCGAAAACGAATTTTTGTACTAGGGTCCGTATTATTTTTAACCATTATCTATTATTTTACATCTTTATATTATATTCGAGATCCTCCGGATAGCGTTAGTAAAGATCTTGTATTTTTTCATTGGTTGTTTGGTTCAATAATAGATCCCTATTGGATAGATTTTTGGCAATATATTTGGCAATTTTTTATGGCTTTTCTGCTCTTTTTGATTGTGCCGATGTTAATAATCAAATACTATTTCAAAGAAGAGCAAAAGGAATATGGTTTTCGATGGGGGCACAAGAAATTTAATCTAGTATGGACTTTAATAGGAATCGCGCTTCTTCCAGCTTTTTTTTTCTTAACTGACCCGGAGCTCGCCATAGAATATCCATTAACAAAAATAGTTGCCGAACCTGATAAATTATGGTTGTTTATTATTTTCAACTTAACCTATTTCGTCTATTATATTGGGTATGAATTTATTTATCGTGCCTATCTGCAATTTGGATTGGAGAAGAAAGAAGATCTCAGTAAAAAAGCCATAATCGTGATAATTAGTATTTCAACTATTATAACCACGCTCTTTCATATCGGAAAACCGTTAACGGAAATCATTGCAGCCGCTGCGATAGGACCATTATTTGGGTGGCTCACACTCAAGGGGAGATCTTTCATATGGCCTGTCCTGATTTTTCATTATTTAATTGGGATAGTTGGGAATATTGCCCCCCTACTATAATGAAAACAAGATAAAATTAAGTGAAATACCCAGGAAGCGTTTCCTCACTTTCAGGTAATTCATCTTTCTGTGGCTCCCCCTCAGGGGCTAAAAATGCCAGTACATTCAAATCGGCAAACCAGTCAGGATTTTTCACGCTTCGGGTTATAAATGCTCCAATTATACTTTCATCGGTATATACAGCATGGGCAAAAGCTTCAGGCCAGAGTCCAAAGATATGAACGCCGCCTTCTGTGAGAGATCCTAAGAGCATACCAAATTTTAATTTTTTCTCAGCGCTGGTGCCAAGGATTATGAATAACGCTTTCTTAGATAGATCATCTCCACTGGATGAAGTCACACTTCGCATGTTGCGGATGAAGTGATAGTGTTGGAGTTGTTTTACCTGGGCGAGTAAATCCTCTAAATAGTTCTTTTTTAGAACCACTTGCTCCTCAAAGAGGTCGTGGGCATCATAAAAGACAAGAGTCCAATCTTTCTGAAGGTCAGTTGAATCTTTTCCCGCTAATAACACCGTCCAAGTTTTATAAAATTTTGGTAATTTTTCGACAACCGGCGGCTCTGAGGAAGGATTAATAGCAATAAAGGCTTCTTCCAACAATTCGATGATTCCTTGGGAAAAAAATTGATGGATATTTTTCCACAACTCTTGTGCCTTCTCCACCTCTTTGATGGCCAGATGTTTTGTAAAATTAACTATAGGGGATATTTTGGATCCTGATTCCGTATCATTCAATTTGAATAATTCATCGACAAGTTCTTCAGCTTTCTTTAACTCCCCAAGACATATCCAACACAGTGCTTCATATGAATGGAATAGACTCTTTTCATATGGATCATCGAATTTTTCTGCCTTTTTTTGAAAAATTTGAATGGCTTTCTTTTTCATCGCTTGATATTGATCAGCATCATCATTTTTTTTATAACATTGGCTGGCTTTATTAAATGCCACACCCTGTTTTATCAAATCTGTTTCTTGTGCTGCCTCTTTTGCGATTCTTTTGCACTCATCAAGGGTCATATACTCCTCCTATTATTTACTGTCTTTAAAAAGATTGTTTAACGAATAAATTTATTTGAAAATTCAATTGCATTAAAGGAACTTCGGACCAATGGCGCTGCAGCAACGTAGATAAATCCGAGTTTTTTTCCAAATTCTTTAAAGGTCTGGAATTCTTCGGGACTATAATATTTCTGAACCGGTAATTGGGCTTCCAACTTTCTAAGATTCTACTCAACTTATCTCGATTCTTTGCCATATGACTTTTAACTAGTGTGTTATGTAATGGATTCATCGTTTTAAACTCCAACCAGAATTTCTTGTTTATACAATCGGTTATAATTTTTAAATACTATATTTTTAATTATGACTAATTCTTTATTACTACAACATCCGGATACTGCTTTTTCAAGGGAGAAATTAGATAAAAGGTGAGTAAAAAATACCTATTCGAGATCCTGATGGGAAGTTAATTTTTAGAATAATTATTTGGGGATCACCGAATAGTGGTAAAAAGGATGTATTTGAATGGCTCGCTTCCAACGAAAATATTGAAATAAAGTCCATTAGACTTCAGGATGACCGTCTTTACACCATGGACCTAGGTGTTTCAGGGATCAGTAATGTAAGGATTAGAGTCGAAATGGTTCAAGAACATCATTTTAAGGCGATTCCGAAGGCGCAATTAAAGGATATAGATGGGATTCTCATTGTTTTGAGTAACGCGTTAAATCAAGGATTTGAAAATGGGTTGTATTTAGACGAAATACAACGTTTCTTAAGTTCGAATCGAGTCCCTATTAGTTTTTTAATTAATTTAAAAGGACTATCAGACGATTTAAACAGACAACAGATGTTGACATTTATAGCTCAACGAGGATTGGAAATGAGTACTGATTTGATTTTTAAAAAAGTAGTTCCAACTCCTATTTATGAGACTTTCACGAGGGAAGGATTAAATATTAAGAGGGCATATCAACAAGTCGCAAAAAATGCAGTTTTAACATATTACAATAAGATTAGAAAAGAGTTACAAGAAAAACCCAAAGGGAATTATCAAAAGAGAAAGGGGTAAAAGTCAGTAAATATGCACCATTAAAGAATTTCCTGAAGCAACAAGAGAAGGATGAAGTCGTATTACCATTTTCTGAAGTAGAGAAGATAATGCGTATCTAAAAGATGCGTATCTTTTGTTCCCATAATTACAGGAACACTCGTTAACGTTTATATACTTCGGAAAATTATTGTGATATAGTTGTAAAGAAATAACCATTATCTGAATTAGTTGAAAATAGGAAGGATTAAATGGCAAAAACATGGAATGTAACGATGGAAGGAGAAGATCTAGGATCAAGTGACGATATTAATCTCACATTTATAGATTCAAAGGAAATTATCGGGAAAGCCCCATTAAACAAAAGGTTTATAGATGATTTAAGATGGAATATTGAGAAACACCCCCATTACAAAGCTATACGCAATATAAAAAGCATTGAATCTTCAACAGGGGATAAACCAGCTACCAATACTGTGGGTGTCATCCTAGCTTCAGCGGCTAGCGATGATCTTCAATTTGGGTTTCTTTTTACTGAAATCAAGAAAGATAGTTATGAAATCATTGCCTTATGGCCAGACGATTTCGCTCGTGTTTGTAAGGCTAAAAAAGAGTTGTATAAAAAATTCATAGTAAACCTAGTTCAGAATCCTACCACTTTCGCCGAGGTTTCGGTAGTTTTATCGGTTTAACGATTTATAACTAGGATTTTGCAAACAATGAATAGAGGGATGATAAAAAATGGTTACCCGGTTTGTCATGCCTAAATTGGGTATGACGATGGAAGAAGGCACAATAATTAAGTGGTTAAAGCAAGAAGGCGATAAAATCAAACGAGGCGAAGAGATCGTCGAAATTGAAACCGATAAGGTGACTATGAAATTAGAAGCACCTGCATCGGGCATTCTCTATAAGATAATAGCCACCGAAAAACAAGTCATTCCCGTTGGAAGAATTATTGCCCTAATTACGGACCCGGGCGAAGAAGTCAGTGACATTGAATCATTTATTGAAGAAGCAGCAGCAGTTCCCGCTACTCTAGCTACTCCTTCAATCTCAAAACCTATCGAAGCAAAGAGAGGAGTCGGATCTCATATCTTAATTTCTCCTCGAGCGCGGAAACTCGCAAGGGAAAAAGGTATAGATTATACACAGATTCAAGGAACCGGCCCTGATAGTCGGATTATCGAGAAAGATATTATCAATTTCTTGGCTCAAGGCCCCCCTGTTAAAATAGAGGGGAAATCGATTGCGCTTGAAGGTATCCGAAAAATTATCGCTAAAAAAATGAGTATGAGTTTGAGCGAGATCCCTCAATTAACATATACGTCCGAAGTGGATATGACTGAATCCATCAATTTAAGGAAACATTTCTTAGAACTCTATAAGGACAAAGATTTCAAGATTACCATGACAGATATTATTGTAAAAATTGTAATAGAAGTCATTAAGAAATACCCAATCTTTAATTCTTCAATGATGGAGAATACCATCGTGTTAAAAGAAACTCTTAATTTAGGAGTAGCCGTTGCTACTGATCGAGGGCTTATAGTTCCCGTAATTCATGATGCTGAGAGTAAATCCCTGAAGGAAATCTCGAAAATCGTTAGAAGTTTAGCTGAAAAAGCTAGAGATAGAACACTTTCTTTGGATGAAGTCACTGGGGGAACTTTTACCGTATCTAATTTAGGGATGTTTGGAATTGAGGTATTCACACCCATTATTAATCCTCCAGAAGCAGCCATACTAGGAATCGGGAAAATGATCCAGAAACCAACTGTTAAAGATGGTCGTATTCGTATTAGCCCGATGATGATTTTGAGCTTAACTCATGATCATCGTGTAATGGATGGCGTAGATGCAGCAAACTTTCTAGCGGAAATGAAAGCGCTCCTGGAAAACCCGTATCCGCTTTTCAATATCGCTCCAGATCAGGTGAAAAAGGCAGTGGTGGTGCCAACCACACCTACAACAGCAAAGCCAGTTTCAGATAAGGCAGCGGTAAAGTTCGTTGAGATGCTTAAGAAACGAGGAGAAGGCATTTTAGGGCATATTCCCGCCCAAATGGATCTCATCGGTCACCATAATCCACAATTAATTACAGATTTTGTCCGAATGCATCGGGATGCATTACAAGATGGTGCACTTTCCTCAAAAACGAAAGGTTTGATAGCCTTAGGAATCGCTGTTACGATTGGATGCAAGTCCTGCATGAAATGGCATTTAGTGGAAGCTTTAGAGGCCGGAGCCACAGATGAAGAAATTGCAGAAGCGTTAGGTGTTACTATCTTCATGGGTGGTGGGCCTTCTTTGATGCATGCCGAAGAAGTAGCGGACGCTCTTAAACAATTACGATCCAAAAGTGATTGAAATATTATTAGTTATTTTTTCTTTTTCTTAGATGTTGATTTTTTTCTTGCTTTCTTTTTTTTAGTTGCCTTTCTTTTCTTCGCTGCTTTCTTCTTTCTGGGCTCGACTGGTTTTTCTGTTTTAGTAATCCTACTTGCTTCTAATTTTTCTGATAATTCCATAATTCTTACTTCGAATTCTGCATCGAGCAATTGGATCTCTTTGTGGAGGACCTTCAAAAATTGTACCAGATATTGATAACGCGTTGTTAGCTTATCGTTGATCTCAATTGGAATTTTGTTGCCAGTTTGAGTTAGAGCTTCACAAAGATTGCCTATTTCAGAAACAAATTCATCATCAAGTCCCTTTTGTGTTCCTGTACTACCTAAATTGGGGTAATTCTTTCCTATATCTGAGATAGCGTCTTGAATCTCGATTAATTGTTGGTGTATTAGGTGTGGGATCTTTTGAATTTCTTCAATATCACCTTTTATATTAAGTAATTCATGCACTATTTTATCAGTTAATCTTGTTTCCATTTTTATTCTTAAATCATCTAAAATCTCATTGTAAATACTTATTCCCCAATCATTTTCATTTGCGGCCTCTTGAATAAACTCATTTATTATCATTATAACGACATCATGAGGCGATATATCGCTCTCCTTATCTTCATAAATATCCTTAGTTAAATTAATTAAATTTGTAAATTTTTCAGCAATTTGCTTATTAAAATTGGCTAAATCTTTCTCAGTATCCGATATAAGATCCTCACCTTTAACTACAGCACCCTCTTTATCTTTTTTTTCTGAAATTTGATTAATTAAAGTTAAGAATGGCTTTAAATTTTCATTAAAGGTTAATAATGAATTTAATTCAATTTTCTTTTTAAGAGCTTTCTCAAAATTCTTAATTAATTCATTAATCCGTTCCAACGATAAATCTCCTACTTTTAATTTAATTTCTTGTAGTTGATTCCTTTTTTTTAGGTGCTGTTTTTTTTACTGATTTCTTCATCTTTTTTGCCGATTTTGTTTCTACCTTCTTCTTACTGGGTTTTTCATTTTTTCTTTCGTAAATCAACTCAGCAAGTTTATAAAACACTTCATTGATGTTTTCACCAGTCAAAGCTGATATTTCAAAGAATTCGAGATCTAATTTTTGTGACAGTTTTTTAATATTTTCCTCCTCTACTTTTCTCTGATCAACCAAATCATTCTTATTTCCTATGATAAGTCCTCGAAGTTCGCCTTTTAAGTTAGTCTTTATATCTTTGTACCAATTAGTAATATTCTCAAAAGATTCCAGATCGGTTAAGTCGAAAACCAAGAGTTGTCCGTCGGCTCCTTTATAAAAGGGACGCCGCATGGTTTGAAATTTGCTCTGCCCTGCTATATCCCAGAGAACAAACTTAACATTGAGATCTTTGTATCGAATTTGTTTCTTGCTTAAATTAACACCTAAAGTTGGAATGTATGTTCTTCGAAAAGCGTTATCGGTAAATCTTAGAATTGTTGATGTTTTTCCTACATGAGGATCTCCACAAACAATCAATTTATACTCATAATCCGCTAAATCGGCGCCTTCACCAGATACTTCGGCAAATGCAGCAGATTCTTGAACTGAAACTTCTTCCTCCTGCAATTCATTTAAAATACTTTGTACATTTAATTGGAATTTGTTTATTTCGTCTTGGACCTGTTTACGATGTGCCTTTTTTTCCTCTAACTTAACAATTTCCTTCACAGTTTTCGAACAAAGATCTTCAAAATTTTTAATATACTTATAGAAAATGAGATCATCAACCTCATCAAACAGTAATGTAATGGAGCTATCAATGGCTTTTCCGCGACGTATTGGATCTTTAATTTCCATGTATTTTACTAAACCCTTTAACTTAATTGATGGAAAGGGAACCACAGCTAGCGATTCTGGAATCACTCCATTTTCTCCTGCTAAAATGTTTATCGTTTTTAAACTGATCAAATCTTGTACTTTTTCAGGCAAATCCGGGGGAATCCAAATAAGTGCCCTTGGTCCGGCTTTCTCGTCGAATTGCGAGTAGATAATGCCTTTAATAAAGTCTTTGACCATGGCTAGCCCTTCTTCAAAATTTTAAAAACTCAATAAGGCTTCTTGGTTTATTTTTCGTCAATCTTCGGGTTCTTCTGTTGTTTCATCAACAATATTTTTCAAAAATTTTTTCATAACAGATTGAACTGGTGAAACATCCATATCTTTCAAGATCTCATCGAGATTCTGAATCCAATCATCAAATACATCTGTAGAAAAGTCAGTTTCCTGTTTAAGTAGCTTTTTGTATTTCTGAGTAAAACTCCGACGCATTCGACTCAAGAGATGTTTGCATGACGCTATATCGGCCTTGGGGTCTGCTACAAGAACAAAAAGCAAATCATAGGTAGGCGAGGAAATTCCGACCATTATATTTTCTTCAGTCTGTATTACTCGAACTCCTCCCCCTGACCCTCCCCCTATTTTCTGAGCAAACATCCAGATAGCAGATAGGAATCCGGAAATCAGAACAGGATCTTCCTTAACCGTCCCCGTCCCTGTCCATTTTCTAGAAAAAAGTAATTTACCTGTCGAATGGAAAATATACAGATTATTTAGCATCGAGATTTTCCTCTAAAACTCATCAATCCATGGATTTAAGGTAAAGTACTCACACATATACTGTCTATCGTAATTTATAAAGTTTATAATCGAAAAAAAAGAAATAATTGGGAAGTAAAAAAATACGCGGTTTAATTAATCAAATCCTAATAAATCCTTTGCGTTTCCAACAATTTCATTTACAACGGATAATTCCAATCCACTTTTTTCAGCTAATTCTTCTGGATCCCCTAATGAAAGCTCCATAATTGTCGTAATATGTGCTTTAAAAAGTGCCGTGGCGATTTCTTCATTTATACCTCGAACTAATGTAAGCGATGAAATTGCTTCATTTAATTCTTTCTCATCAATAGCACTTTCTACTACTTCGGGTTCTCTGATTGGTCCCGCTATGGCAACACTTGGTTTTTCTTCTATTACTTCGGCAGCTGGTTTAGTACCTTCGACGACTTTTGTCCAAACGTCAAGGTCCTTGGATTCTTCCTTCTCAAGTTCTAGTTTTATTTCTCCAATACGTTTTAGCTCTTCTTCCTTCATACGCTGTAATTCTTCTTTATGTTTTTGTTCTTCTTCCTCCTCGAGTCGTCTTCGGTCTTCCTCCTCTTTCTGTCTCCGTTCTTCTTCCTCGAGTCGTCTTCGTTCTTCTTCTACACGCTTTTCCTCCATCTCTTCAGCAATCTTCCGTTTTTCTTCTTCAGCTACTTTCACTTCTGCTTCTAATGCAGGAAAGGCATCTGGTTCTTCCCCTTCTTCTACTCGTTTGATTTGAGCACTATACATTTTTAATGAGGATTTTAATCTTGTTGTTTCTACACCCGCTTTATACGCATCTCCTGGACTGCTAGCGGATCCTTTCCAAATCCATAAAGTATTTGATTTTCGATCCACAATAACATAAGAATAATCAGATTCAAGATTTGTTTCTTTAGTTGTGCCGCTTTTAGTTATTCGTAATAGTTCAATTTTGGGGGCAGCTTCAGCAGCTTCATCTTCCTCCATTTTAATTTTGATAACAGTCGTCGCAGCTGATGCTGAAAAATGGCATACAGGGCAATATCTCGTCGCTTCGCCCTTAATCATCATTGGTGACCCGCATCTTGGACATAACTTTCTCTTATCCGTCAATTTAGGCATTTTGTATGACATACTTAACCCTCATACTGGTCCATTTCTTAACTACTAATCTTTCCTTTTATTTTATGTAAAGGAAAAAATTACAATTATCTCTCTTTGAAAATGTGAGGATATATCTAAATAAAAATTTCCAAAGGTAAAAACAAATCAAAATTTTTAAATTACTAGATTTCTCGCTCCATAACCATATAAACTTCTTCAAATCCGAATTTTTTAAATAGTTGCACAATATTTCCTAATTCGCGTCGGGCATTTATTTTTACGCTGATAGCTTTTCGTTCTGCTGAGAAATCTAGAGCTTTTTCGAGGAGACGTGATCCTATCCCTTTCCCTCGCTGTTCAGGTTCAACAATAAAATTGATGATCTTCCCTACCATCTTACCTGAACGCAGATCTCGTCCCACATCAACTAACACCATACCCACGATTTTATTTTCACTCGTAGTCGTATCTTCTGCAACAAAAATCCCCCCAACATCATATTTGTACTTCATATCCATCCGCCACTGGTCCTTAAAAAACATTTGATGGAACATTCCAGTTAACGATTTCATTAATCGCTCCAACTCATCGAGGTCTTCTAAGGTGGATGCTCGGATTACTATCGAAGTATCTGCCATTCTTCATACTCTCAAACTTGATCTCAAATCTCTTATTGCTACGGTTCGTTAAAATGTTTATTAATGTTGTTCTCTAAAGATATATAAAGAAAAGTAGAGTAATTAGTAATATTTTACGTGAGTAGATTATTATGGTAAAAGGGAAAATAGCTAAAAAGAAAGCAGCTAAAAATAGTATAAACATTCAAAGTGATTCAGACACAAATATTGCTAATATTTTTAAATTTGGCATGAATTTTGAAAATACCATAGAATTTATTGAATCTAAAATACTCGATGCTTTTTTTGGACATATATCTAGACAAGGGGATTGGGATCTAGCAGAACAATATATACTTAACGTCCAAGAATGGTGCCAGATGTTACAAACAACTGTTAAAATCGAGTTAGATTTTCTACCCAAAAATCTCCAACAAAAAATAATTGCCACAACTGAGAAACTGGGCGTTGGAATCGAAAATATGTTGGAAGCGATTTCCAAAAAAGATTTTGATGAAGCTAATAAAGTACTGGAACCCATTCTGAAAGAAATTCGAGCATTATATAAAATCCGTGAATAGCTACTTTTTCCTTCTTACATTTTCAGTATCACTTATTCTATTTCCACATAAGGTGCGAAACACTAAAATGTCGTTATCGTATTGTTGAAATTTAGAGATTTATTATTCTAAATTGAGATGATAGTATGGTTGTTAAAATTGGTGTGGTAAAAGCTGGGAACATTGGAATTAGCCCTGTAATTGAATTATTACTCGATGAAAGGGCTGATCGAGAGAACATTGATGTCAGAGTCGTTGGAACTGGTGCTAAATTAAATCCCAAACAATGCGAAGAAGTTGCAAAGAAAATTCTCGATTTCAACCCAGACTTAGTTATTTTTCTCTCGCCAAATGCAGGATTGCCTGGCCCTGGTAAAGCTCGTGAAATTTTGGCTGACTCAGATGTCCCAACAATCATTATATCTGATGCTCCTGGAAAAAAGGCGGTTGAAGATATTGAAGCAAAAGGACAAGGTTATTTCATTCTTACGGCAGATTCAATGATTGGAGCTCGTCGCCCCTTTCTCGATCCAGTAGAAATGGCATTATTTAATTCAAATATTCTTGCGGTTTTGGCCATTACTGGAGTTTTACCGGCAGTCTATTTAGAAATCGACAAAGTAATTGAGCAAATTGATAAAGGCGATAAGCCTGACCTTCCAAAAATAGTCGTAAATCAAGATAAAGCAATAGCTGCTGCTAATTTTTCAAATCCGTATGCAAAAGTAAAAGCAATGGCTGCATTTGAAATTTGCAGAAGAGTTGCTGATGTAAATGTCAAAGGATGTTTTAAAACAAAAGGTCGCGAAAATTACATGCCTATAGTAGGCTCTGCACATGAAATGATGAGAGAAGCTATGATTTTAGCAGATCAAGCCCGTGAAATCGAGAAAAAAGGAAATACTGTAATTCGGCGCCCTCACGCACCTGATGGTAAAGTCTTATCGAAGCGCGATTTCGCCGAAAAACCTGTCTAATTTTAAAACCTTTTTCTTTTTTAAATTAAAAAAATGAAGAGAACAAATATCCTAAATCTATTTTTTCAATCCTTTGATTTTTTTAAGAAGTCGCTCAAAGATTTCTACATCGGAAAGACATTCCCCAGGGGGGTCTACCACTTTTCGTAATTTAATAGGAACATGGTCCATTCGATATGCAGTTCCTTCAGTTTCAACCCCGACAATGGCTGGGGGGAGTATAAGATCCGCGATTTCAGTTGTGGGGGTGAAATGTGGTTCAATAGCGATGAGCGGAATTTTCGCGAGGTGTGCTACAGAAACTGCCGGAAAGTGCGCTCCCGGATCAGACGCATTAATTAATGCAGCATCCGCTTCACCAGTTATTAAAACATCATTTGCACAGAATTCACCTGGATTGTAGCGTGGGTAACCTCTAGCGAAATCTATTGCGAATGGATAACCCGTTTGCCAAGTCCAAACTGTTCCCGCTCCCGTTACGTTATAATGGCCTCGCATAGGTGAAATTATCCATTTAGTGTACGAATTTAGTTCTCGAACGAGATTTATTGCGTTATCAATATTACGATGGCGACCAAAGGTCTGAGTCAGCCCCATCCCGAAAAAGAGAACCCCAAAATAAGCTGTTTTCAGGATTTCAAGTAGTTCTAGAATCTTTTCTTTTGAAACACCCGCAACGACTTCTGGAATTTCAACGCCCCTCAAAGCAGCGCGCATCGCACTAACTAACTCAAAATCTTTCCCCTGTTCCACTTGAACATAAATATCAGCCAATTTTGCTGCATCTGTATTTCTAGGATCGACAACAATGAGAGTTCGCTCTTTTGCCCCTTTTTCTCTAAAAAATCCACGAACAAACATCGAATAACGACTCATATGCCTCGGATGCGCCGCAGAAGGATTACAACCCCAATATATAATGACATTTGCTCTTGCTTTTATCTCTCCGAGTGTTGCCGCACTGCGCCCCACATCTTGAATAGCTATTACACTAGGTCCGTGACATACAGAGGCAGTTTGATCAAGCACTCCTCCCACTTCTTCTGCAATTTTAAATCCCTCTCCTATTGCTTCATTTGAAGTAGAAGAGAAGCCGTACAACAGGGGC
>JABXJU010000357.1 GCA_013375405.1 Candidatus Helarchaeota archaeon | reverse complement strand
TAAAGCTATGTACAGCCGTCTCGGATACCCATCGCATCCATCCGGCCGTAATGGCCCAGAAAGTCGCAACGCTTGACCAAATCTCGGGCGGGCGGGCGATGCTCGGCTTGGGGGTTGGTGAGGCAATGAATTGTGATAGGCTCGGGATCCCAAGAACTCCATCCATGAAGAAATTACGGGAATATATTGATGTGGTTCGTCTTTTATGGCGAAAGCGTAAGGCCAAGTACTCGGGTGAGTACTTCCAGCTGAAGAAGGGGTTCATCGATATCAAACCTGTCAAGAAACATATCCCGATCTATATCGCTGCAAATGGGCCTAAGATGTGTGAATTGACTGGGGAGATTGGGAATGGGTGGCTGCCCGCATACATGTCCCCAAAACTCTTTGCCGAGCGCCGTAAGTACGTGGAGAATGGCATTAAAAAGTCAAATGAGCCCGAGAAAAAGCTAGAAACCTTCGATTTCGGTCTTTTTACGTTCGCCGTAATTAGTGACGACCGCCAAGAGATGATGAATAAACTTCAATTCCTAAAAATCGCCTATTGCGGCATCCCTAACAACATCAATGCTGCATATAACTTAGACATTCCTATGGACTTACATTTTGCCCTCTCGGATAAAGAACCAGATCAGGACTTAACGAACACAATCCCCGACAGGGTTATTGAGGATTTGAATATAATTGGCACCGTGGACGAGTGTATTGCGCAAATTGAACGATTCCAGAAGGCAGGGGTTACCAACTTCGCGCTTGCCGTAACGTTTCATGCCAATTGGAAAGAGTTTTTTGAGATATATAAAGAAAAAATCATACCCCATTTCCCTAATGAATAGGAGCGGTACCCATCAATTTCCGTAATCACAATCAATTTAAATTTCATATTGCTGGATAGTATGGGTAGATAGATAATTTGGGGGACATGAATGTCAACGGATATGAGTGGGAAAATTTGCATTGTCACGGGTGCAAACGCGGGTATAGGAAAGGCCACGGCCATGGAACTAGCTAAAATGGGTGCCACTGTCGTGATGGTTTGTCGT
Organism: Candidatus Helarchaeota archaeon; assembly: GCA_013375405.1. The sequence continues at coordinate 1,571 of JABXJU010000357.1, read as the reverse complement.
AGTCCTGAGAGGGGAGGGGCTGCACTGGCAGATATCAAGCAAAAATCAGGAAATGATTCCGTTGATTTGATGATCGCTGATCTTTCATCTATGAATTCGATTCGCCAGTTCGCAGCTGATTTTAAAGCAAAATACAAAAAATTACATGTCTTAATCAATAATGCTGGAGTACATCTAGCCGAACATATCCTGACCGTTGATGGTTATGAATGCACTTTTGCCACCAATCATTTGGGCTACTTTTTACTAACTAACTTGTTACTTGATGTAATAAAAGCCAGTGCGCCTGCTAGAATCATTAACGTGAGTTCTGAAGCTCATGGTTTATCAAAAATATATTTCGATGACTTGCAGCTTGAGAAAAATTTTGACGGATTCCGCGCATACACTCAATCTAAATTGGCAAACATCATGTTTACATACGAACTGGCAAGAAGAATAGAAGGAACTGGAGTCACGGTCAATTGCCTCCATCCAGGTATGGTACTTACAAATATGGGGAGAAACTCGGAGGATGTTCGACGTGTTATGCAGGAGGCGGGTGATTCAATACTAACACCCGAAGAAGGAGCTGCTACCTCAATATATCTGGCAACATCTCCAGAAGTAGAAAACGTGACTGGAAAATATTTTGACAATAAAAAGGCGGTCAAGTCATCAAGGAAATCTTATGATCAGAACTCACAGCAAAGGTTATGGGAACTTAGTGAAAAATTAACAGGATTAGTAAAATAAAATCGAATTTAGATTGTAATAAATTAAATTATTTGGAATCACTAATGTCAGGAAAAATAATCTCGTGGGGAGATATACCAGATGATGTGATATCAAAACCTTTCATACCAATCAATAAAAATCTATATTCATTCATTAAGAAATTCGGATATGATTATTTTTTTGAAAAAGTCGTCCCAGGATTTCCAGATCTGTTCTATGATTTTTTAAAAGAGCGCCTAGATGAAACGATATTAACCGCAAAGGCAACAATTGAAGGGAAACTTGAACATCCAGAAATAACCTGTTCATTCATGATGTATCCCCCCGTCGCGGCTTTGAGAGCGGATCTTGGACAAGGAGTAATGAAATTATTGTACGGGGACTCCAGTGATTTGTGTTTCTATATTATCGAAGATAATAAAAACGAAGTGTATACTATGTTTAACTGCCATACGGAGGATGGAATTCCAGTTGATTGGTGGTATGTTGGCCCTGATGATGAGATCTTGGATCGGCGACATTCAAAATTAGGATATAAATTAAGAGATTTAAACAAAAAAAGTAAGAATTTCACACATACTGGGCAACTTACCATCGATATAATTAGAGATATTCGTAACGAACGTGCTCCTCAATGGACTTCAGCATCGATGAACGTTTGCTTATGTTATCTAACAGCAGTTTCTGATATGGTAATATATGCATCAAATATGGAGACATGGTCTGGAATGCATAATGGTGCCAATGCTAAACGAATCTTTAAACTTCCAGATTATTACTTTAGATTTTATCCTTGGCCTCCAATGATGAATACTATGATGTATTTATCACGAGAGAAAGCAATTCAAAGCTTT
>JABXJU010000087.1 GCA_013375405.1 Candidatus Helarchaeota archaeon | reverse complement strand
AACAGGAATTAGATATTGTGGTTGAGAAAGTTCCTACGATTTTGACAGCTCTTGGGAATAACATCCTGTGTAATGAACGAAGAGCCCTCGTGAATCCAGAGTTCAAGAGAAGTGCGCGTGAGATCATTTCAGATATATTGGGAGTGGAAGTCGTAGCCGGACAAATAAATGAAAGAAATACTGTTGGTTCAACTTCAGTAACTACTATAAAGGGAGTATTAATACCACCAATTCGAGATAAAGAGGAATTTAAGTGGATTGAGGAAATTTTTGGCGTCCCAGTTAGCGTTGGTACTATTAATGGGGGAGTTCCATTTATTGGATCAGGTCTTATAGCAAACTCGTGTGGGGCAATTTCGGGGCTTTTAACGACAGGGCCAGAATTAGCGCGTGTGGGAATGGCTCTAGAATTATAGAAAAAAACTCATACTGGCTTCTTAGAAATTAAATATCGAGGAATATATAATGAATGACTCAGTGAAAGCATACATCGAGAAACAAGCATCTCCCAAGAGAGAAATCGTCCAGAAGCTAAGGGATATCATCGTGGAAACGTTTCCCGACATCAAGGAGGAATTCAAGAACGGGGCACCCTGGTATGAAGGGAAGTTTTACATCGGAGCAATGAAAAACCAAGTAAATCTTGGATTTTCGATAATGGGATTATCCAAGGACGAGGTTGCACTCCTTGAAGGTAGTGGAAAGACCATGAGGCACGTGAAAATTCACACGCTGGAAGATATCGAGGAGAAAGAGATAACGAAGTTGCTCAAGCTTGTCTGGGAAAAAACAGCTTGTGTAGAATAACCATTAAATAATATTTTCCAGCGAAAACAATATGTATAAAAATTCACTCTAGTTGCTTATTCGCGTGTCCTTCTCGTAAATCATTTTCTGTAAAGCCAAGATACGTACAAAGTGCTGCAAAGATGCTCTCGAAAAATACGCTCCCATTAATCTCGAATTGAATCCCTTCTGGAGCAAAATCAGCGTGCTTGCCCTCCCATTGTTGTCGTTCCCAGTCAGGAGGAGCCCGTACAGAACGGCCTGGCAGGAAAATCGGGAGATCTAAGAGGTCCCAAAAGGGATTGTCCGTTTTATGGGCAGTTAATCCGACGACCATTGCATCGCAATCTCTGACCACGCCGGCAGTGAGGGTGAGACTTCCACTTCCTGAGCTTAGGATTGCTAATTGTCCGCGTTTCACAGGACGATTTTTCGGAGCGTAATTCAAAATAGAAGTGATATACCCGTGAGGCATTTGGCGCAATCGCATCTCAAATGGGGCAATTTGAATATTAAAAATCTTTCCGCGACCATAGAGATGTACTGTGTGTTCAGAAAAATACTTGAGAATTAAGTTTGTGATGAAATTATGAATATTATCCTTTGAATGACTCAAACAGGTCTTTAAATCTTTCAATGCTGTGTTTGTGAGAGAAGTGCATGATTGTTTCATTATCTCATAGGACTTCTCAAAACCTAAACCATTATCAATGCATTCATGAAGCCCTCTACTCACACATTCCCATAATACGGCATTAGTAAATTCAAAAAGAGTCCCAAGAGGAGTAAAAGCCTGCGGATATGGTGATTTGATTTGGACTTCATTAATTTTATCGGGTGTCTTTAGAATGATATCAGGCGAGGTTTCAGTAAGTTCCGAGTTTGATGTGGCAGTACCGGCGATGATCTTGCACCCCAGTTTGTGGGCAAAGGCAGATTTATTCACAACAGATTTAGTTCGCCCCGAGGAGCTAATTGCGAAAATTACATCATCTTTAGACACTATTGATGATGGCGGTCCGCAAATCTCTTTTTCAGGATGGGGGTAATCGACGCTAAAGCCCAGTTGAGATAATCTATGAGCAAAAGTTTTAGCCCCCATATATAAAGAGCGACCTGCAGCGGCAAAATCGATTATTCGGCCAGGTGGATTGATTTTCGGGTGACATTCCTCCACCAAGAACCGTAAAATTTCAATGAGATTTTCCCGCTCATGAATAAAAATGTGATCTAAGTTTGCCTGTGCTTGATTCAAAAGATATTTCCAAGTTGCATCAAAACTATCAAAAGCTTCATCCAAAGCAGTTCGTTTAATCGGTATTTTTGAATTAATCATTTTAAAAATCCCTTGAAATAATCTATTTTAATCACGACTTAATTCGTTATTTTAAAAAAAAATGGCTCAGAACACCCTTGCGAAAATCTATATTCGTGTGGTTATAAAAATGATTTCTAGCTCATGTGGATAAAGAAATATGTTTAAATTACGACGGGCAAATCTTAATATATGTCGGTTAAAACTTTTCGAATCCATGGGAAATTCAAACGGAACCGAAAAACGCAAGAATTTGTGAAAGAGGTAAATGGAATGAAGAAGGAGGACGTGATAGAGCTTCTTTTATCGACACTTGGGAGTCAATATCATGTTAAACGATATCGAATCTCAATAGAGAACGTGGAGGAAATTGAAAAATGAACCAAATGCCACAATCAGCTAGGGATCGAATTAATTTACTCATCTCGGCTTCAAAAGAGTATGAGGCGCAAGCAGAACAGATTCAAATGCAGCTAGAATTAATAGGCCAAAGCATGGCAGCTACCCGAATCACGGGAGAAACCATTGAACAGTTAAAAGATTTGCAAGATGGGCAGGAAATTCTACTCCCATTAGGAAATTTGGCATTTATTAAAGCGAAGATAATGGACTCTTCAAATGTAATCGTGAATGTTGGCGCATCTATCAATATAGAAAAACCAAATGATAAAGCAAAAGAAGATATCGATAAACGTTTAGAAGAATTAACTAAATCACAAATGCAATTAAGGCAAGCACTACAACAAATAATACAAAAAGTCCAACAAATAAGGAATGAAATTGAGAAGGTAGCCACTGCAATGCAACAAGGGCAACAACCGCCTGCAGTTGGCAGTTAAAACCTTATAATAAATAAATACTTATAAATTCTTTTTCAATATTTAGCTTTTTTTGGAATGAGAATGAATGTTTGAGAAATTAAAGAACGCTTTCGGAGGATTAAAAGATAAAATTACGCTCAAGATGCTGAGTGAAAAGAATCTTAACAAGCCCTTACAAACCCTTCGCACTTTGTTAATTCAGAATGATGTTTCAGTCTTAGCGGCTGAAAAAATATGTGATTTATTAGAAGGTGAATTATCGGGAGAGAAAGTGGGAAGATTTGGAAGCACAAAAAAGCTTCTCCATGCAGTACTGAAGAAAGTAATTACCGATATTCTCACATCAAATGTTCAAATTGATATACTCAGCCTAATAAATCAAAAAAAGCAGGATAATGAACCTGCGATATTCGTCTTCGTCGGCGTAAACGGAATTGGGAAAACCACGACCATCGCAAAAATGGCGCATTATCTGAGAAAGAACGGATTTAGCTGTGTTCTTGCAGCATCAGATACATTTCGTGCAGGAGCGATTCAACAACTCGATAAACATGCAAAAGCTCTAAAGTTGAAGATAATAAAGGGAGAATATGGTACGGATGGAGCAAGTATTGCTTTCGATGCAATTGATCATGCTCAAGCACGGAATATTAATGTGGTTTTGATTGATACTGCGGGACGAATGGAAACAAATAAAAATTTAATGGAAGAAATTAAAAAAATTGTACGTGTGACTGAGCCAGACCTCAAAATCTTTGTAGGTTCCTTGTTAGTTGGCAATGCAGCATGGCAACAGGCAGAAACATTTTCCCAGAAGGTGGGAATTGATGCCAATATTTTAACAATGGCAGATGCAGATATTAAAGGAGGCGCTGCTCTTTCTATTACATATCTTACAAAGAGACCAATTATTTTTCTTGGGAATGGGCAATCATATGACGATCTATCTCCGTTTGATCCTGGAGAATTTGCGAATCTTCTATTAGGAGAATAAAGTAGGTTTGAAAAATGCACGATAACACGGCTCCCTGCCTTACAGTTAAAAATCTTACAAAAACATATGTTCTCTCGAATAAAACTCCTATAACTGCGCTCAATAATGTTTCATTTACTTTACAAGAAGGAGAGATTCTCGGAATTATTGGACGCAGTGGTGGGGGAAAAACTACATTAATCCGTATTCTCAGAGGGGTTGAGCCCTTTGACGCCGGTGAGTTTAAGCTTAATGACTTACATATTACTCCAAAACGGCAAAGAGATCCAGTTCGGAAACTTAAAAGAATTACAGCCATTCATTTACAACGTTCTTTTGCCTTATGGGCTGATTCTGTTCTGGTAAATGTAATGAGACGGCTCAACGCTTTGGAAACGGGAGATGAGACTGCTGATCTTCCGAATGAACTGTTTTCAGAATATGCTGAGATGAAAGATAAAGCGCTAGAACTTCTAAGGGCAGTAGATTTAGAGAAAAAAGCAGAGCACACAGCAGATACACTGAGTGGTGGGGAAAAGCAACGACTACAATTGGCACGTCAATTGGCCATCGCACAGAATCTAAAACTACTGCTGCTCGACGAACCATTAACGATGTCCGACCCTGCAACCAAAATCCAAGGTTTAAATTTCATTAAAAAGATCCATAAACAATTCAATCTTTCAACACTTGTCACTTCACATTATCCGAAATTATTATTGAATTTCGTGGATCGGATTATCTGGCTAGATGAGGGGCAAATTAAAGCGATAGGCGAACCCCAAGAAATCATCGATAAGTTTCTCGGAGCTCAAGAAGAATTAATTCCTTTTAAAGAACGAAAGAAAGAAGGTTCCGTAATAAAAGTTAATAACGTAACACGACAATTTTACACCCCTGATTTGAAATTGACGTTTCGGATGGAAAAACTTAACCTAGACGTTTTTAAAGGTGAAATATTGGGAGTAATTGGTCCAACAGGGGTAGGAAAAACCATTTTCCTGCAGCTTCTCGCCGGTATAGACATACCCAAGGAAGGCGAAGTTCTCTATTTCTTTGGCGGGGAAGAGGGGATTAACATTTGCCACCTCGGACTTGATTCAGTTGAAGCGCGACGACAAGTGTCCTTTGTTCGTCAGGAATTAGACTTAACATTCAATGCTGTTGTGAAAGATCTCGCTGCTGGCGTTTTAGGAATCAAGGGCGAACCTGCTATTGCCGCCGCAAAAAAAAGAGCAAAGGAATTGAATATAAAAGGTCAAATCGTTGATTTTGTCCATAGACTTGGGGATTTACCTGGCTCTGAAGTTAATGAAAAACTAGAAAAATTAGGGCTAAGTAAGCAAATTATTCATGACTTATTCCCGATCCCCCCTTGGTCAGCGATCTCTGAAATTGTGGTTCCCATTTTTGAGCAGGTTGGGTTAAATCAAGAAATTTTGGAGCGTAAATCCCAAGAAATTTCTGGTGGAGAGAAGATACGGATTGCTTTGGCCCTGAGTTTACTCTCCGGCCCAAAGGTTTTAATTTTAGACGAAGTGGGTGGGGATATCGATCAAATCACACTCAGAAATATTCGAAATCTGCTCGTCACCCTCAATAATGGATTTAATACTACTATTATTGCTGCAAGCCACGATATCGATTTCATTAGAGAACTCTCACACCGAGTCCTTTATTTAAAAGAGGGAAAAATTATCAAAATTGGAGATCCAGAAGAAGTTTATAATCTTTATATCGCTGAATCTAAAGGAATCTAATCTATAAATCTATTTAAGAGGATGGAACAAAATTGGATTTAACTTTTGAGAAGAAAATGGTTACAGCCCGTTTTCGAAATCCAAGTCTCAAATTTGAAATAGACGAGCAGACGATCGAATATCGGAAAGATCCCTTACTAGGGCGATTATCATTAATTCCCCACGCGTTAAAACAAAAAGCTGCGTTTTATTATGGTACTCCTGATAGACGTGCTTTAAAAGAAAAGGCAGAGAGTTCAAGGGCTAACTGTTTTTTCTGTCCAGAAAGAATAGAAGAAGTAACTCCAAAATTCTTAGAAGAAATCAATAAGGGTGGACGATTTAATGTTGGCAAGGCAACTTGTTTCCCTAATATTTTCCCCTTCTTTGAACATTGCGCTGTTGTAACCATTTCAGATCAGCATTATATCCCATTAAAAGAGATAACACAAGAGTACGAGAATGCTATCAAGGCAGGCATAAATTACATTAGAAGCGTGCATAAGCAGTATCCGAACGCGCAATACCCCGTTATCGGGGCAAATTTTCTGATTCCGGCTGGATCTACAATAGTGCACCCGCACATTCAGGTGTTGATAGGTAACCAAGAACTTTATAGAATCAGGCTCTTACGAGAAAAAAGTTATCAATTTAAGGAAACAACTGGGAAAAATTTTTGGGATGAATTAATTGAGAGAGAACAGGCCTTAGGGGAGCGATACATTAGCCAAACAGGAAATATTCACTGGTACACTCCCTTTGCCCCTCTTGGGAATAATGAAGTCCGGGCTGTTGTCTTGAAAAAATCTAATTTCCTCGATCTCTCATCTGAAGATATCGCAAATCTAGGGAAAGGCATCTCAAATGTTTTACACTATTATCATAAAAAGAAAATCTCGACCTTTAATTTCTTATTATATTCCGCCCCTCTTGGCGAGTCAAAATATTCGGATTCAATGTATGTAGGCTGGCAAATAATATCCCGTCCGCCTTTTCGCGCCTTTTACATTAATTTAGATGCTTGGTTTCTTCAACAATTAGCCTATAGCAGTCTCATTATTGAATTCCCGGAAATAATCGCTCAAGACATGAAGGTTTTTTTTGAAAATACCTGATAAATTGGTAATTTTTATTCTAGTGATTTTAAAAATTGGGTGTATTGAAAAAGATTCTTGTAAATTTTAACAGCGTGATCTGCAAAAATAGTTGTAATGATGCCATTATCTTCGAAGAATTTTCGCTCCCGTTCAACGCCAAGTTTTTCGCCTAAGACGGGTACTATCGTAATTTTACCCCGTTTTTGATGTTTAAGTATGATATCACGAATTTGTGGGCTAAAAGGTCTTTCCTCAGGAATTTCATCCCCCCAGACGGTGATAAGACACCCATCGACATTGGTATCTTCTAAAATAGCATCCAAGCAGGTCGAAAAAACATTTCTATGGCCTTTTTTTAAGGTGGCAGGATAAGTATCCACCGGGTTTGCCCCAAATTTTCGATCAAAAACCATTTCATGGATTTTTTCACTCGTTTCCTTCGTGAATGAAGCCATTTGTAATCCTAATTTCAAAGCAGTATCGGCCGAGACAACCCCTAGACAACCAGAATAGGTCAAAACCGCTATACGTGGTCCTTTTGGCAGAATGGGTGTAAGACTAAAGGCTCGCGCTGTTTCGAAAAGTTCTGATAAAGAATCGACTTGAATAAACCCTGATTGTTTCATAACTGCACTAAAAATGTCAACATCCACAGCAATAGAGCCTGTATGAGAACTTGCTGCACGCGCGCCTGCGGGAGTAGTGCCGCCCTTCAACACTACAACCGGTTTTTCTTTGGAAATAGTTTTTGCAGCCTGTAAAAACCGTTTTCCGTCATTAATGCCTTCAATGTAAAGAGCGATGACACTCGTCTTGGGATCATCTGCTAAAAAATTCAAAACATCGGCGTCATCCACATCAACTTTATTCCCGAGCGAAATTACGCGGGAGACAGGAATATCGAATGTGGCAAAATATCGCACTAGCCCACCCGTAAAAATACCTGATTGAGCAATAAAAGTAATATTACCAGTGGTATCTAACCCTTTAAAATCGGCATAGGAAGATGTAAAATTATCTTCTAAATTAACTATTCCCATAGAACCTGGTCCAATTACGCGAATCCCCGTATCTCGAGTAATTTGCTTGATTTCATGTTGTAACTCAATTTCGCCCGTTTCTGCGAATCCTTCGGTAGTTATGACGGCCCCCTTGACCCCCTTCTTAGCACACTCTTTAAGGGCCTTTGGCACCAAAGAAGTAGGAATGATGATTACTGCCAATTCAACTGGGTCGGGGATATCTTTAATTGATGGATACACTTGCAACCCAAGTAAATTATCAACATTGGGATTTATAGGGTAGATCTTTCCTTTATATCCGAGATCGACCAAGTTCTTTAATACATTATGCCCAGGACGTTTTTCATTGCGAGAAGCCCCAATGACTGCAACACTCTTTGGGTTGAAAAAGTACTCCATATCATCACTTAAAAAAAAGGAAATTTAAAAATTATCTATTTAAATTTAAAACGAGAGTTCATCCTTTTTTCGGAAATGTTTGTATAATTTCTGGAGAAGGTAGAAACCAAGTCCGATACCTATCACGATAAGTTGAAAGATGAGGATTATGTAATAATCTAAACTACCAATGTCAGCAAAAGTGAAAAGAAGCATAAAACAGGTGATTGCACCAATTAAAGGGAAAATAGGGAGCCCTTTGATATTCGGTTTCACCTTGAAAGGCCTCTCAAGTTCAGGTTGGGATTTTCTTAAGTAAAGAAGAGTAACATTAATAATGAAAAAAATGAGAAGCACGGAAAATACGCTTGCTCGGGCGACGATCTCAATGTCTTGCTCCTCGCCCGCTAATGAAATAAATGAAAATCCGATAGATACCAACGTCGTGAAAATTATTGCAACCCAAGGAGTTTTGGTTCTTTTGTGAACTTTTGAAAATATTTTAGGTAGAGCTCCCGCTTTTGACATACCATATAACATCCTAGAACCTACAATGAGCATAATAAGCACTGTATTCGCCGTGGCAAATAATGCAATGATTCCGATAATAAGCCCAGCCATTCCAGAACCGATTCCGAGTAATTCATCAACGATTGTTGCGAAAGGATTGATTGATCCCTCTAACGCCCCAGCATTAACACTTGAGATTGCGATAGCTAGAAGAACATAAAGAATGGTCGTTACGACAATTGAAAGCATCAACGCACGGGGAATTGTTTTAGTGGGTTTTTCGGTTTCTTCTGCAATATTAGCGATATCTTCGAATCCAATATAGGCAAAGAAGATAAGAGAAGTGGAAGTTAGCACGGCGAATGCAACAGGTATGGTGGTATCCGCAACTTCAAAGAGATTGACACTAGGATTAAAATGCATAAAGCCAATGATTATTATAAATATGACTCCAGCCGCTTCTATAAAGGTGAAAACAATATTTAATTTTGCCGATTCCTCAATTCCGATAAAATTAACAAAGGTTAATAATATAATTAACATAATTGCTACGATTATAATAGAGATTTGTCCCATTCCACCTCCCATTAATCCTATAAAATATCCCCCAAATCCAATTGCCACAGTCGCTGTAGAAAGAAAGCCTGAAATGATCAGAACCCACCCAACAGTAAAATGAAAAGCTTTTCTGGTAGGGAATGCTTCTTTCACGTATGTAAATTCAGCTGCGCTTTTAGGAAAAGTAGAGGCAAGCTCGGCATAACTCAAACCAGTCATTAGAGCAATCCCAGCCGCTACTAAAAAGGCTATCCACGATGCAGGACCAGTAGTACCATACACTTCTCCAATGAGAGCGTAGATACCCGCCCCTAAAATTAACCCAATACCATAAATAGTGGCTTCAAATAAATTAATATCTCTTTCTAATCGTGGTTCCTTACTTCCAAGTTTCATTTATATCCCCATCCTTTGGTTATTCAACCAAAATGTGGATTAGACCCCAGGAATGATCCGCACTTTCAAATACTCTTGTACTAACATTTTAAACGCTTTATCCACATTCTCAGTGGTCTTCGCTGAAGTTTCGACGTAAGGGAGCTCAAGGGTTTTAGCGAGGATTTCAGCCTGTTTTCGATCGATTTTACGCTGATCGACCAAATCGCATTTATTGGCGACCACAACGCTCGGGAGCTTTCCCCCTAAGAATTTAGAAACATCATAGTACCAATTATGGACAGAATCGAGCGTTTCAGGACGAGTGACATCGAATACAATCATCGAAATATCTGCCCCTTCATAATAGCGATGTCGAACACTTAAAAATCGAGATTGAGCGGCAATATCAAAGAGAAGTAGATCAACTAGTGTATCCTGCTCTGCGAAGTAATATTCTTTTTTAACTACAGATACACCTATCGTCGGTTTATAATCAACAGTAAATTTTTTTTCTGCGAATTGAACAAGTAGACTTGTTTTTCCCACGGAAAAGTCGCCAACGATAATAGCTTTACATTTAAAATGGTGTGCAGGACCTACTTCTTCCGCTACTGCAGTAGTCGGGGTTGAAGGAATAGCCCGGCCTGTTGTAGGCATCGGAGCTTCCACCGCCTCAATTTCAGGGGTGGTTGTTTTTCCACTAAGAGTGTTATCAATTTTTCGGGTGAAGATTCGGGCATAAGGGCGGATGCCACCTAAATCCAGATCTGCAGTGTTATCCAGGATCGTAGTGAGAATGGCTTGGTCGCCCGCTTCCACGAAATAAAAAACGTATTGATCAGTTTCGATCATCGCATTCTTGAAAAGTCCAGTTTTGAATTCGTTTTTAATTCGCTCTGATAATCCCTGAAGAATTCCTGTTATCATTCCAACAGCATCTTCATCCTTTTCAATTTCCTCATTGAGTATGGAGGATATAATGAGGCCTTCTCTGTCAACAATCGTTGTTCCCTTAATTTTGAACCTGCGCAATTGGAGAATACTTAGATATTTTTTAAGTATTTCTTCTAATAATTTACCCGTTGACAAAGCTTTCGTCCTCTTAACTGAATTCACGCAATCTTTTAAAGGATGCGGACGGTTTCAATTTACTATTGAATTGATAACTATTACCCTAAATGTGTGGTTTTTTAGTTAATTTATCTCAACAAATTTAATTAAGAAATATGTAGGGAATTTTAATTAATTTTTGGTTTAAATACGGATTTATAAATTCGCATGATTAAGTGTGAGAATTTGGAGTATTTCCAAAATGAGTGAAAAAGCGTTGAAATCCTATCAAAAAGGAGAAAAGCACCTTGCTTCTGGAAAATATAAGAAAGCAGTATCTGAGTTTGGAAAAGCCGTGGAATTTTTTATCAATGCAAATGAAATTAAGCGAGCAGAAAGGTGTAGTTTAAAATTATGTGAGTGCTTTATTATTGAAAAGAAATACTATGATGCAGCAAAGGCAGCGTTTCGTGCTGCAGAATTAATTTTACGTCATAAGCAATATAGAAATGCGATTAAACATTACCAATCAGTTATTGATTTTTATGAAAAAGTAGATGCGGGACTTGAAATCCTTGAGGTTTATAGTCTAATTATTTTATGTAACTTAGCTCAAGGAAAATTCGATGAAGGAATAGCCTTAATGAAGAATAAAATTGCGAAATCCAAGTTCCCACGAATTAAAAAGAATAAAATCATTCAATTTGTGATTCTCATAATAAACACAATCTTGAAGAAAAATGTAGATAATTTGGAGGAAATCGAATATCAATTAAGTAAGCTTAAAGTAGAACAAGGCATTATTACACTTTTTAAGACGGTTCAGCAAATTGTGAAAGAATACGCGGAGACTATTGTAGCAATAATGACTGACAAGAAGGAGATACGGGCAGGCGATGTTATTCAAGTTAGTATCTCGGTAAAGCGGCCACCAGAATTAGAAATTATAGACAGTCAGTTAGTTTTTGATAGAATTTTTGACCTCGTAGAAAAAAAACAAGTATTGGCAGATAACCGAACAATAAATTTTAAGGTGCGTCCCCGGATTCAAGGAAAATTACAAATAGGACCTATCTCTTTAGTTTGTCAAGTTAATGAGTTTCGATTTCCTCTAAAAATTCAGAAAACAATCGAGATTCTCCCAGGAAAACCTGAATTATTGATTGAACCCGAATTGGCAGAGATATCCACCTCTATAGGCGAACCTGTTGCCATTGCGTTGAATTTGAAGAATCTTGGAAAAGGCGAATGCATGAATCTCAGATTGCAACTCGATCTTTCAGAAGAGCTTGAAATATCAGAAGGAGGTTTGGAGAAAAAATTACATTCCTTGGGCCCCCATGAAGAATTTTTATTTACTTTCCGGATTGTAGCAAATGAGAAGGTAGATACTACGGTATCCGCTACATTAACATATGAAGATTTGGAAGGGAATCAACATACCATGGCCATGGAGCCTATTCCGTTTACAGCAAGTAGTTAATTTAATAAAAATTCAAAAATAGATTAAAATTCAAGATGTTCGATATCTTTATCCTTCTTTTTCTTCCTGAGAATATCCTTTTCACTCGGAATTGTTTTTGGAGGAAGGTCTTCAAGAGTAAATTTTGTAGGATCTACGGGTAAATCAGGCATAGCAGTATTTCGTCGTACTTTTTCTCGCCATTCTAATCTTTTCTTTAAATGAGGATTGAGGTCAAATAACGTCGCATTCATTAACGTGGGTGGTGTTATAAAGGTCCTTTGACATACGGGGCAAATTTCATTGATGATAATAGCACCACAATATTTACAAGTTTTCATTTTTTTCACCGTTATTATTGAATAATCATCTAAGAATTTAAAACTAATCCCTACCTAAGGGTTCACCGCAGTGCGGACAGTACTTTTCATTTGGTTCGAGAAGAAATTTGCCACAAACGGGACATCTTGGTAATGAATAAGAGGTAGATTCAGCTTGTTGTTTTTGACTCCAGCAAAAAATAGGGGGGAGGAAGAAAAGAATGAACAGTGGAAAGCCCGGAATAACTATAAAGAGAACAATACATATTATAGTAATTACGATGGATAAAATGAATAAAATATATGACCAATTCATTGCATAATAAAAAAAATAATTATTAAAAAATTTTTTTATTGCATAATAAATATTTAGATTATTAAGGTAACATTTTAAAGAAGATGATCACTTGAAGAACTACCTGAATAGGCTAAAAGCATTCCTAACAGGGCGAAAACACAAGGTAGATCTAAAACCAATCGAAATAAATACCCCAAGGGCAAGGAGATGGAAGATCCTGATCAGGCTTGCTAAACTACCGATAATAAAACATATTTACAAAAGATACGCCTTCCCCGATGGTTTTGAGACCCAAACCGGTACCCCTATCCCAATTAATGTATCTCTGGGTACGTATGAGGATCAAATATTACCACATATTGTCACAGAATACTTCATTAAAAAGGCAGGGACGATACTGCTAATAGATTGTCCATGTAGAACAAAGAATAAGTGCCAAAATCACGATATTAAACTAGGGTGTACCTGGCTAGGGCGAGGAGCTGGTAAAGTAGATCGATCTAAATGGCCAGGAGCACATCTTGCAACTAAAGAAGAAGCTTTAGAGCGAGAGCGTTTGGCTTATGAAAATGGTTTAGTCCCCCATTTAGGAAAGCTGAGAGGTGATGCGAAAATATATGATGTGTTAGATTATGAGCACGAGTTTATGTCTATTTGTCATTGTTGCTCTTGCTGCTGTGTGAACGCCATTGTGAAATATGGCCCATCCGATTATAAAAAAATTGTAAAAAGAATGGAGGGTGTTGAAGTAAGGGTAAATCGTGATCTCTGTGTAGGGTGTGGGACATGTTTTAAAGTATGTATATATAACGGAAAGAAGATGATAAACAACAAGGCAATCATTATTCAAGAAAACTGTATGGGATGCGGTCGTTGCGAAAGGGTATGTCCTCACGGAGCCATTTCCATTTCAATAGATGATTTCAGTCGCATTGATGAGTTGATTGCCAGATTCGAATCACGCGTGGATATATCTTCTTAAGAGAAGAGTTAAAAAAAACTCTAATTTTATTCTGATTGGATTCAGAATGCTTGCAAAAGAATCTGAAGTAAAAAAATAACCCTTTCAGGTAAAAAATTACTTATTTTTCCATTTTTCATATTTTTTAATTCTCTCTAAATTCGTTTACTTTGAATATTGAACAAATATGGAAAATTTAAAGAACTCAACTTTCGCCTTTTAATAATGATATGAAGACGAAAGATTATATGGACAAATTATTCTATCCAAAATCCATAGCATATATAGGAGCAACCAAGAGAAGAATTTGGAATATAGCGGGAATATTAGAGAGAGGTTATAAGGGGAATCTATATATCGTTTCTGAAAAGGAGCAAGAAATTTTAGGTATTAAATGTTATCAATCAATTTCTGAGCTTCCTGATAAAATAGATTTAACAGTAATTGCAATAACGAAGAAGAAGTTAAAAGATATAATTAAAAAGTGTATTGAAAAGAAATTTTATACACTGCATATTTTTTCAGCAGGATTAGGAGAATATGATAAACCTGGTATTGAATTAGAATGTGGAATTCATGAAATGTTGAAAAATAGCGATACTAGAGCAATTGGGCCGAATTGTATGGGAGTCTATTCCACTGGTGGTCGAATTTCTTATAATCCAAGTTTCTCTAAAAAAATTTGTACAAGTGGATGTGTTGCTTTTGTATCTCATTCCGGTGATCTCACCTCGAGATACGTTTCAGAGGCAAATTATTATGGAATTAACTTTTCTGCTGCTGCGAGTATTGGTAATACTATAAGTCTTAAATTTTCAGATTTTATAGAATATTTTTGCTCTGATGAAAAAACAGACATCATTACCGGATATTTTGAAGGCTTTTCACAATTTAGAGAATTTGAAGGAAGAGAGTTATTAAAAGTTTTAAAGGAGAATAAGAAACCAATACTCATATTACGTGGTGGAGTCACAGAGAAAGGGGCGAAGACTGCTAGTTCTCATACAGGTTCAATTTCATCTAATTCAAAAATTTGGAGATCCGTAATTGCTCAAACTGGAATAATCAACACGGATACTTATGAAGAATTGATGGATTCAACTATAGCTTTTTATTATTGTAAAGACCTATACCCCGAAGTTAATAGCTTGATCTTAATCACTTGGTCGGGCGGAACTGCTGCTCTAGGCGTTGATAGAATCATAAATTTAGGTGTAGAGGTTCCAGAAATACAAGATCCTGCAAGAAGTGAAATGCAATCAATGATTTCAATTGGAAGTGTTGCAAACCCTTTAGATCTTCCATGGATAGAAAGAGAAGAAAAATATCCTGAAATTTGCAAAATAGCAATTAGAGAACCTTATGTTGGAGGTGTTATTATTGAAGCCTTTGCTCCTAGAAGATTTGATAAGCATCATGAGATTTTTTACAATAATATCATGAAAATTGCTAATTTTTCTAGAGGGGCGAAAAAACCGTTTTTAATGAGCTTGCCGTATTCTAAAGGCATTCAGAGAGAAAAATATAAAGATATTTTAATAAAAGATAGAATTCCTGTTTTTCCAAGTGTAGAAAGAGCGGCAAGAGCTTTTTCAAATTTGTACAAATATAAAAGTAAATTTATTTAATTATCTATCGCGCGTGGATATATCTTCTTAAGAGAAGGGTTATAATAACTCTAATTTTATAATAAAATAAACAAATTTTAGGGAAAATCGTAAAAACCAGGGGATATATCCTCTTTAAAGGAATTAAATTCCTTCTAGAATTTTTCAATTGATCTTCGAGTATTACTTCATATTGGCAATATTCGTCGCCAACATTTTGATTTTTACAAAAACGTTTGTTGTGTTTTATTTGTTAAATAAAGAAATAAAGATTTAGGTATATTAAAGTGCCCATTATGGACGAAATTCCGATTATTATAATAAATAAACATCTCAAAATAAACGGATTTTTTAGATCTTTTGATAGGATCCCATCTAAAAAGCGTTTTGTACGGACTGTATAAGTAATTGGTATATCGTATTTAGTTGTAGGTGTCCTTAATCTCAACTGACCTGATGGAACACAGAGATATATAAAAAATAGGAAATAAACCAAACCTAGAAAAATTGAAGTAATAACTGAATTAATTATTGAAGTTGAAGATGTTGAAATAGCCCAACTCTGTATGGTTTCTATTGTACTATAGGATAAAAGTGCTGGGATGAGTAAAATCTCAAAAATATTTAATTTTCTGAAGTTATTTGTTATTTCTAATTCAGTAGGTTGGAGGGTATTGATTCTAACAAATTTAGACCGAAAATTCTGTTGAAAACTTAAGCTCTTTTTAGAATCATTATAATCAATTAGAACACCATTTTTATCACTGAAGTCTTGGGAAATAGCTTTCGTAATCAAAATTGTTCCAAAGATAATTGATAGCATTGTGTAGAGATTCCCAAATATACCTACTACTAAATAAAAAATTAACATTATCAATCCTGAAACCATGAAGAAGATACCTAGAAGAAGCGTAGTATATTGTCTGTGTGTTGGGCTAATATTATTAGCTTTTAAGAATTCAGAATTAATTTTATCCTTTATATCCCCCTTTGATATAGGGATTTCTTTTAATTCCTTTTTAAAAGGTGAAATCCTTAAATCATAATAGTTATTTTTCGTGGTTATTTCAAGGTAATTCCGAGGTCTTAAAAGCAAGAAAAATAATGCACAAATTTCTAAGACTGACGCCGATAGTAATAAAATGGCTTGAATGGGTTCTTCTAACCTAGGTGCCCTTAATAAATAATACCCATTGATGGCTGTTAAAACGGTAAAAGGCAGTAACATTATAATCCAAATGAAATTTAATCCAATATGATTATTCTGATATTTCATCATTTCAATCTCTTTTTTTGGAATTGCTGTATTAATACGAGAGTTTTTTCTGAATTCGTTAAAGTATAAATAATTCTCAGAACTCGCTATATTAGTCTTGAAAGAATTAAATAAAACCCATAATAGCAATACTATTCCAAAGATATGAGGAAAAAAGCCAGCAACATAATAAAATGAAGGCCCCCCTAGAAAAACAGCATTAC